>NZ_JCANOT010000018.1:0-280159 GCF_059552495.1 Methyloversatilis sp. S146-33 | reverse complement strand
CGACAACTCGACACTGTCTGCACAGATCTATAAGAGAAACGTTACGCAGAATTCATTCAGTGGCGATTTCTGGGACGAGTGGTCGCAGGCAATAAGGCGTGCGGGTGCAATGGATGTGTCGGTGTGCCCGGACGGATTCAGTGCCATTGATGGTGCAATCGAGGTTGACGGGACTGGTTGTGGTGGCCTCACGCCAAACGGCCTCGTCAATTTCGGAAAGTCGAGCCAGAAGTCCTACGGAATTTCCCTCCAGTATTCGCACGTTACCGAAACAAACCAGCTTGTTCTCGGTGCGACGGTGGACAGGAATTCGGTGGATTTTCAGCAGTCGCAGATGTTGGGCTTCATTCAGGATGACCGGAGTGTGATCCTGGAACCTTACAGGTTCGACGATATCGGGCTGGAAGCCCTGCGTCGAAAGATCATCCGGAACAACTTGACCGGCAGCAGTGATTCGAAATCTGTTTTCTTCAACAACATCTGGAGCATCCGTCCGAATCTTCATCTGAATTTTGGTCTCAGACATAACCGGACAAACGTCAAGAATTATCTCGTTTCGGACAGGCCGCGGCCGCTCTATCAGTTCAATGAAGCCTATTTCAATCGCCCAAATTACGAAAGGTGCGGCGCAGAGAATGACGATGCTGGCGCACGCTATTACTGTACATCGGGTGATTACGTCTACCGGAGCCTGAACCCCTCCGTTGGCGTGTCCTGGTTGCCGGAGCCGGACCTGAATCTGTATTCGAACTACAGCCAGGGTACGCGTGTGCCGTCGGCGATCGAGCTCGGCTGTGCGCGGGACCGTGAGTCCGAGAGCTCGGATGGTATCAATCAGGGCAGCTCGCCTGGATGTTCTATTCCCACTGCGCTTTCGAGTGACCCTTTCCTCCCCCAGGTCTGGTCGCACACGGTGGAATTGGGTGTTCGTGGTTCGTCCTCCATCCCCGACGGTTCGATAAGGTGGAACGCATCGGTTTACCGCACTGAACTCAAGGACGACATTCTTTTTGTTTCGATGGGTTCGCGTAACAGAGGTGTTTTCGACACCTTCGGCGAAACGCTCCGTCAAGGGTTCGAACTTTCGGTTGAGGGCAAGTCGGGCAAACACTCGTTCCGAGCGTCCTGGTCACGGATCGATGCGACTTACGAATCCGAAGCAGTGCTTGTCAACCGCTCGAACTCCAGTTCCGAGACACGTGCCGGGCTGCTCAATACCTTCAATATCTCACCCGGTGATCGGATTCCGGGGATTCCCCGGGATTCGTTCCGCCTGAACTGGGGCTACCAGGTTTCGGACAAGTTCGAGATCGGGCTGTCGATGATTGCTCATTCCTCCGCATTTGTTCGGGGTAATGAAAATAACGAACATGAGCCGGTAGGGACGGATTCAAACGGGCAACCCACAGCGGCACTCAATGATCCGACCATTACCGTGGAGCCTGGTCGGCGCTATGTGGGACGCGGAAAGAACCCCGGGTACGCCTTCTTCAACTTCATCTCTTCCTACAGGTTCAGCCCCTCACTGCTGTTGAGTGTTCGCGTCGATAACGTGTTCAACAAGGACTACGTAACGGCAGGAGACCTGGGCCTGAATCCTTTCGCGCCAACACGCTGGGGTGCGCGTGATGGAGCGGGGTTCAATTACAACTCGAATGACTGGTTGCACACCACTTTTGTCGGACCTGGAGCTCCCCGGGCAATCTGGCTGACTATGAACTACACGCTGGATTTGCCGGGCAGGTGATCTTTTGTTGTTGATTTTTAAAGGAGGGTGCTGTGAATTGTATCAAGATAATCTTTCCATCTTTGCTCGTGTCGATGTCCGTATCGGTGCACGCGGGTGACTTTCAACTGCTCCCGACGACGCCTTCCAATAACGTAGGTTTTGTCGCCGGCCAAAATTCACAGTTCGACGACCCGCTGTATCTTTCAGCGCCGCGGGGGCAGTTCGTGCGTTCGGATTCGGATCCCGAAGTTATCCTGACCATAAATTACCAGGCATTTCAACCGGAAACATTGTCTCCCATTGGGTCGGGCACGCTCACGCTGCTCGATTTCGTCTATACGCCGGACATCACGTTTGCAGGCAGCAGCACCAAGATCGGTCATCTCTACGATTTTGTTTTCCGCGATTCGCGGGATAACAAACTCGTTTTTGGCACCCGCGTACTTCTTGGGGTAGAGGACGACCACCAGAAGAACGCCGAGCTGAATTTCTTGTATCGCTTTGGCTTCGAGGAAGACGGCACTGCTTTCTCTGCCGCGGCGGCATGGCTCTTCACCGTTCCGTCCGACTTGCGCATGTACAACGCAGCACAAACCGCGAGTACTTCACTGACGGGGATCCGTCGCTATGACGCAGACACCGTGCGCATGCAGTCGGACGTCAATCGTGCCGAGGGCAATCAGACGAGCGGACTATTCCTCGTGAAGACAGATGCCGAGTACTACACGCTGGCCAACAGGGCTGTAGGCATCTTCCAAGCCGGCGAAGAAGGTCAGCCGCTGGTCGGAAACGAGTTCTATGGTTTTGTGCCGACCAACGTACCTGCCGTGCCAGAGCCCTCGACCTACGGAATGCTGCTTGGCGGTCTGGCGCTGACGGCGTGGGCGGCACGCAAGCGCAAGGCTTAATTACCCCGAAGTTCTCAGGAGATAAAAATGAAAATCAAGGTTCTCGCCCTTTCCCTTATTGCTGCCTTCGCATCGAGCTCCGCTCTCGCATTCGTTGCACTGCCTGAATCCGGACAGCTTCGCATCACTGCTCAGAACGATGTGACCGAAGATCCGTTGTGGCTGGGTTTTGGTTGGAGTCCGACGTCAGAAGGCTATACGCGTGCTGCAGCCCGGGTAAGTTCGGTGTTGTACGACGGTATCGATGTCGGCAACTTCTACGACTATGTTTTCCGCAGCGACAGCGACAACACTTTGCTGTTTGCGTCGCGCTTCGAGCTCCTCGTTGGCGAAGTCGAAGTAGGCGACCTTGAGTACGAAGTCGAGATCAACGACATTTTCCGACGCGGCTTCGCCGGCTACGACGTGTCGGTCGGCTGGTATTTCCAGACGGGGTCTGACTTCGGCGTTTCGAGCGTCGCGCACTCCAACTCGCCGCGTACGCGCCCGGCGAATCTGGCGGACGTTTTTGATGACAACGTGGTCGATTTCCGCACTGACATTTCGGTCGAGGAGGGTAATCCGACCACTGCGTGGTATGTCATCAAGACCAACGCGACTCAATTCGACTACCTCGCGAATGCCGTCAGCATTCGACAGGCGCCGAGCGTTTCGGGTGACGATCCTCCGTTGCGCAACGCGATGTTCGAAGGCTTCGCGCCGATCCCGGCCGTGCCGGAACCGTCCGAGTACGCCATGTTCCTGGCCGGTCTGGGCATGGTGGGCTTCGTTGCCCGCCGCCGCATGAACCGCATCTGAGTTTCACGCCTCGACCCGGGCAACCGGGCGTTTCTTTGAGCCAGGCCTCGAGCCTGGCTTTTTTTCATCCGAACAGGCGGGCGACCTCGCGCGGTGCGCAGCGCAGATACTGGGGCGCCACCTTGATCTGCGCCCCGAGCTTCGCAGCCGCGTGCCAGGGCCAGCGCGGGTCGTACAGCATCGCGCGGGCGAGGCCGATCAGGTCGGCCTGGCCGGCGGCAAGTATCGACTCGGCGTGCTCCGGCTCCGTGATCAGGCCGACGGCGATGGTCGGCAGGCCGGTTTCGGCGCGGATGCGCTCGGCGAAGGGGACCTGATAGCCCGGCGTGAGCGGAATCTGCTGCGCGGTCGATACGCCGCCGCTCGATACGTGGATGAAACTCGCGCCGCGCGCCTTGAGCGCCTGCGCGAGGACCACGCTCTGTTCGATGTCCCAGCCACCGTCCACCCAGTCGCTGGCGGAAATGCGCATGCCGACCGGCCGGTCGTGCGGGAAGGCTTCGCGCACCGCGTCGAACACCTCGAGCGGGAAGCGCAGACGGTTCTCCAGTGCGCCGCCGTAGGCGTCGTCGCGTGTGTTCGCCAGCGGCGAAAGGAACTGGTGCAGCAGATAGCCGTGGGCGCCATGCACCTCGATCGCGTCCAGCCCGAGCCGCGCAGCGCGTTTAGCGGCTTCGGCGAAAGCCGTCCGCACGCGTCGCAGGCCGTCAGCGTCGAGCGCCAGTGGCGGGTTCTCGTGCGCAGCGTGCGGGATCGAGGAGGGCGCCACGGTCTGCCAGCCGCCGGCGGTCGGCGCGATCTGCGCGCCGCCTTCCCAAGGTCGTGCGACCGAGGCTTTGCGGCCGGCGTGACCGAGCTGGATCGCGATCGGCATGCCGGAGTGGGCGCGCACACCTTCGAGCACGCGGCGCAGCGCCGCTTCGTTGGCGTCGTTCCAAAGGCCGAGGTCGGCGGCGGAAATACGACCTTCGGCCTCGACCGCGGTCGCCTCGATCACGAACAGGCCGGCGCCCGACAGCGCCATCTGGCCGACGTGCATCAGATGCCAGTCGGTTGCATTGCCGTCGCTGGCAGAGTACTGGCACATCGGCGCGATGACGATGCGGTTGGACAGCTTCAGGCCACCGAGGTCGTAGGGCTGGAAGAGCGGGCTGGACATGAACGGGATCTCGCGGTCGTTGAAGGGCGGGCGGCGTGGCCGCAGCGCCCCGCAATCTACCGCCGACCGCCGGCCCGCGTCGACCTTCGCGACACCGGTGGCTGCTTCGTCAGAGCCCCAGTTCGGACAGACCGGGGTGATCGTCGGGGCGCCGTCCCTGCGGCCAGCGGAACAGGCGTTCGGACTCGCTGATCGCCAGATCGTTGATGCTGGCGTGACGGTGCGCCATCAGGCCGTTGTCGTCGAACTCCCAGTTCTCGTTGCCATAGGAGCGGAACCAGTTGCCGGCGTCGTCCTGCCATTCGTAGGCGAAACGCACGGCGATACGGTTGCCGGCGGTGCACCACAGTTCCTTGATCAGCCGGTACTCGCGTTCCTTCGCCCACTTGCGGGTCAGGAAGTCGACGATCTCGGCGCGGCCGCGCAGAAATTCCGCGCGATTGCGCCAGCGGCTGTCGGCGGTGTAGGCCAGCGATACGCGCTGCGGATCGCGGCTGTTCCAGCCGTCCTCGGCGGCGCGCACCTTCTGCGCAGCGGTTTCGGGCGTGAAGGGCGGCAGGGGCGGGCGGGGGGCGTCGGTCATGGCAATGCTCCGGTGGTGGGAAAGAGACAGGTCTGTCTACATACTTGAACAAGACAGGTCTGTCTGTCAACATGAATGGATGTTCACATCTCTCGACGATCTAGCCGGTCCCGGTCCGCTGCCGGAGCAGGATGCGCGAACCCGCGTCCTCGAATGCGCTTACCGGCTGTTTTACCGGCACGGACTGCGCGCCACCGGCATCGACCGCATCATTGCCGAGTCGGGTGTCGCCAAGGCTTCGTTCTACCGCCACTTTCCGACCAAGCAGGCGCTGGTCGAGGCCTATCTGGACCTGCGCCACGCGCGCTGGATGGGCTGGCTGGAAAGCCGCCTGACCGGCGCGCCGGACGCCGCTGCCTGGCTCACCGCGCTGCCCGCTGCGCTGGACGACTGGTTTCGCGCGCCCGGCTTCCGCGGCTGCGCTTTCATCAACAGTCACGCCGAAGCGGGTACGGAAGCACCGGCGATGACGGTGACCCACAAGCGGGAACTGGCAGCGCGCATCGAAGTTGCCTGTCGCGAGGCCGGTTGCGCGCGACCCGACGAGATGGCGGCCGACCTGCTGCTGGCGATCGAAGGCGCCATCGTGCGCGCGCAGATGGAAGGCGCGGACGCCGCCCGCGCACCGCTGGCTCGGGCGTTTGCGCGGGTGCTCGCGGGGGCGGAGCGTGCGCACGCCTGACGCGTTGCGTAGCGGGGATTTCGAGGTGTGCTTCGGATCGACATGTGCCGCGTGCGGCGGCCGCGTCGCGGCCAAGGCCGCTCCCACCGGGAAGCACGCCCGATCCGTGGTTGGAGCCTGGGCGAGGGTTCTGTGGGAGGGCCTTTCTGACCCCGACAGCGGCCTGGATCGAAGGCGGCGGACTGCGCAGCGGCCGTATCGCGGCCAAGGCCGCTCCCACACGGATCGCGCCCGATCCGCGGTCTGAGCCTGGGCGAGGGTTCTGTGGGAGGGGTCTTCTGACCCCGACGGCGGCCTGCATCAAAACTGCGGACAGCGGCGTCCGTGTCACGGCCACGGCCGCTCCCACAGAGGCGCGCGCATCCCCGGGAGAGGGCGCGTGTGCGGTGAGTACAGCGAAGGGGCTTGTCCTCAGCGGCTGGCGTCGCCGCTGCGCCACCACGCCTGCATCGCCCGTCCGGAAGGTTCGTCGGCTTCGCCTTCCGGGTTCAGCGGCCAGTGCCAGCGTGAGCCGCTGGCCCAGCCGGCGCTGAAGAGGCGGTCCTGCAGACCGGGCAGCAGTACTTCGTCCGGCGCAGTCGCTCGTGTCTGCGCGTACTCGACGATCAGACAGGCGTGTTGCACGCGGCTCAGCGCGTCGATGTGCGCTTGCTGTATTGCCGTGCCGTAGCGTTCGACGGCCGCCTCGGCCTCACCGCTGTTCAGCAGTGCCGCGCACGGCAGTAGTGGCAGTTGCGACAGCAGGTTCACCGAGGCGCACCAGGCGTCGGCGGGCATCGGTGGTGAAGCGCGCTGCGGATCGCGCGACAGGTCTTCCAGCACGCCGCTCACGTCCTGCCGTGCACAGCGCACCCGGCCTCGATGGCGGCGAGCGGCGGCGCGCGCAGCCGGGCCGAAGCAGACGTCCACCAGATCGATGGTTTCGAACAGGTCTAGCAGTTCGCGCAGTGGCACGTCCTGTAGCAGACCGGCGCCCATGATCCAGGCGCGACGCGGTGCATCGGGAAGTGCGGCGGCACGGCGGGCAGAGGCGAGCAATGCGGCACGGGTCTGCGCGATGTGGTCCGCCCACTGCGCGCGCAGGCGGCGATGGCGCACGGCCAGTGCGGCCGCCTCGCGGCGCAGGCCGAGGCGCTGCGCTGCCGGCAGACACTCCATGCGTGCCCAGGCGATCAGTTCCTCGATCATGCGGCGTCCGGCGGGAACAGCGCGCGGGCGCGCGGTGCAGGGTCGAGCCGATAGAAGCGGGCCAGCTGCTCGTACAGATCCGGCCAGGCCTGCTGTATCAGATCCGGGATCTCGAAGAAGCACTCCGACATGACAGCGAAGAACTCGGCTGGGCTTTCCGCGGCGTACTCGTCGATGCCGGTATCGACGCCCGCATCGACGTCAGCGCAGAAGCGCTCGTAGGCGGTCGACCACACGCTGGCCCAGCGCTGCACGCTCATGCCGGCGTGCAGCGGCGGCAGGCCGTCCGGCTCGCCGTTGCGCATGTCCAGCTTGTGCGCGAACTCGTGGATGACCACATTGATGCCGTCGGCCGCCAGCGATTCCGGCTGCCAG
Organism: Methyloversatilis sp. S146-33; assembly: GCF_059552495.1. The sequence continues at coordinate 272,737 of NZ_JCANOT010000018.1, read as the reverse complement.
GACAGCAGTACCGGACCGCCTTCCCACGCCTCACCGACCAGCGTGTCCTCGTATTCATGCACGACGCCGGCATCGTCGGTCACCCGTCGCGGCACGACGAAGTCGCCCGGATAGACCACCACGCCGACCCAGTCGTCGTACCAGTCCAGCCCGAGATTGAGCACCGGCACGCAGGCCTGCAGCGCGATCTCGAGCAGCATGTCGTCGGTCAGCACGGTGTCGTGGGCACCGTGGAATTCCTTGCCGGCGATGAACTGCCGCGCCAGTTCACGCAGGCGCGGCCGGTCGGCGGGGTCGAGGAAATCGAGCCAGGGCAGGCGGGCCTCGATGCGTTCCCACTGCTCGTCAGGTACGTCGGGCAATTCGGGTTCGACGGCGGAAACGAGGCGGCGCAGCCAGTGCAACATCCGGAAGTAATCCTCTCTTGCGCGGGGTGGGGTCAGCGCCTATTGTGAAGGCTCTGCAACCACGAAAGGAGGTGATCCGTGATGAAACGTCTCGCGATCCTGCTGGGGCTGGCGATGTTTGCGTCGTCCAGTGCCGTTCTTGCATGCCCGGGCGAAAAGCACGGCGACGCCAAACCCCAGAGCTCCCAGCCGGAGAAGCCAAAGACCTGATTCCGCGCAACTGTCGTGAGACAGGTGTGCGAGGGGCGACCGCGCAAGCGGTCGCCCTTTTTCGTTGACGCGGCGTGGGGCGGACACGTCGCGGCCTTGGCCGCGCTCACAACGACCGCCCTCACTGCCGCCCGCTTCAGAACGTCCCGTTCAGCGCCCGCCGCAATGTACTGGACGGCAGTTCGCCGAACAGTTCGCGGTAGTCATGCGAAAAATGCCCAAGGTGCCAGAAGCCCCATTGCATCGCGATGTCGTGCACGCTGCGCGCCGGGTCGCTGCCATGCTGCAGCGCGCGCCGCACCGCGTTCAGCCGCACGCGCTTCAGGTAATCCTTCGGCGCCATGCCGAGCACGCTGTTGAAGTGGTTCTGCAGCGTGCGGCGCGTGACGTGCAGGCGTTCGCACAGTTCATCGACGCCATCGACCGAGCTTTCGGGCTTCAGTGCGATGCGCCGCGCCTGCATCACGATGTCGAAACGGCGCTGTTCGAGCGCGGTGCGCGACGGCGGCGTCGGGTCGTCGCCCAGGCTGTCGAGCAGCAGATCGACCAGATCGGCACACAGATCGCCGGACGGTGTGGTGGCACCGACCGGTTCCAGCAGGCCTTCGATCAGGAAGCACAGTTCGCTGTGCCGCGACGGACTGAGCGCGCGGCTGGCAACCGAGCCGTGCAGCAGCAGCTGTTCGAGCTTGTGGCCGTGGCGGCCGGTCAGGCGTGAGGCGAGCCAGCCTTCGTCGGCGACGATGCCGTAGATGCCGAAGTCGCGCGGCGTGCGCAGCGTGAAGCCGCTGCTGGCACGCGCCATCATCAGGTGCACCCCATCGCTGTGCGGCCGGCCACAGAAGCGCACTTCGCCGGTGCGTGACAGATCGGGCAGGCCCATCCATACCGAGCCCGACCACGGGCCGCATTGCTGGCTGGTTTCCTGTTCCGTGTACTCGTGGAAAACCTGCAGCCGCGGGCCGTCCTCGACCAGCATCTCGCGGATGCAGCCGCTGAACACGCCCCCCGACAACTGCTCGTATTCCTGATGCCAGCGCGAAATATTGTCCGCGTGCTCGGCGACGTCGTCGCTGCGGCACACGCGGATTCCGTCCTTCGGGGCGCTTCTGGTGGCGTCCTCCGCGGTCGGGGCTGGCGCGATGTCATGTCCCATGTTCTGCCTCTCCTCCTGTCGCTCGCGCGAACAGGAATGTACCGTGATTGCAGGGACTTAGCATTCCCCGTGCCAACTGCCGCAAACAGCTTTTCCGATTCGGGATAGTGCACCGCCGCGACTTTTCCGATTCCGGATAGTGGGGACGCCTTCCCGGTGATCGAATGAAAAAGAGGTTCCGCGCCGGGCGGAACAGATCCGGGAGAGGAAAAAATGTCGTCAACACTGAACGCGGCGGGGGCGGGCGGCCCACAGTCGCTGAAGAAGGTGCTGGGCCCGCTGCAGCTGTGGGGCATTGCGGTCGGGCTGGTTATTTCGGGCGAGTACTTCGGCTGGAGCTATGGCTGGAACTCGGCCGGTACGCTCGGCTTCCTGTGCGCGACCGTGCTGGTCGCCGCGATGTACGCGACCTTCATCTTCAGCTTCACCGAACTGTCGACCGCGATTCCGCATGCCGGCGGCCCCTTCGCCTACGCGCGCCGCGCCTTCGGGCCATTCGGTGGCTTCATCGCCGGCTTCGCGACGCTGGTCGAATTCGTTTTTGCGCCGCCGGCGATTTCGCTGGCCATCGGCGCCTACCTGAACGTGCAGTTCCCCAGCGTCGATCCGAAGATGATCGCGCTCGGTGCCTACGTCGTATTCATCGCGCTGAACTGGGTGGGGGTGAGCATCGCCGCCACCTTCGAACTGTTCGTGACGCTGCTGGCCATCTTCGAACTGCTGCTGTTCATGGGCATCGTCGCGCCGGGCTGGAGCATGGCGAACTTCGTCGCCAACGGCTGGGCCGGTCAGAACGAGTTCTCCGGCGTTGCGTTGGCGGGCATCTTCGCGTCCATCCCGTTCGCCATCTGGTTCTTCCTGGCGATCGAGGGGGCGGCGATGGCGGCCGAGGAGGCGCGCGACCCGAAGCGCACGATTCCGATCGCCTACGTCGCAGGCATCCTCACCCTGCTGGTGCTTGCCTTCGGCGTCATGATCTTCGCTGGCGGCGTCGGTGACTGGCGTCAGATTTCCAACATCAACGACCCGCTGCCGCAGGCGATGAAGGCGGTGGTGGGCGAGAACAGCGGCTGGCTGCACATGCTCGTGTGGATCGGACTGTTCGGCCTGATCGCCTCCTTCCACGGCATCATCATGGGCTACTCGCGGCAGATCTTCGCGCTCGCCCGCGCCGGCTACCTGCCGCGCTACTTCGCCGCGCTCAGCCCGCGTTTCCAGACGCCGCACCGCGCACTGCTGGCGGGGGGCGCAATCGGCGTGGTCGCCATCTTCAGCGACTCGTGGATCAGCTTCGGCGGCCAGACGCTGACCGCCAACATCGTCACCATGTCGGTGTTCGGTGCCATCGTCATGTACATCATGTCCATGGCCTCGCTGTTCAAGCTGCGCAAAAGCGAGCCGCTGCTGGAACGTCCGTACCGCGCGCCGTTCTATCCGGTATTCCCGGCCATCGCGCTGGCGCTGGGCGTGTTCTGCCTCGGCGCGATGGTGTGGTTCAACACGCTGCTGGCCGGCGTCTTCCTCGGTCTGTTCGCGCTCGCCTCGGCCTACTTCTTCCTGACCGGCCAGCAGCGTGCCGACGCGCCTGAAGACGTGATGCTGGCCGGCAGCCGCTGAGGAGAGCGCCATGGCTTATCGCGTGACGGTGGGCGGGGAGGCGTTCAGCTTCCCCGACCTGAAGACGGTGATGGCCTGCGCCAGCCCGGCCCGCTCCGGCGACGTGCTGGCCGGCGTGGCCGCCGGCTCCGCGCTGCGCCGGGTGGCGGCGCGGCACGCGCTGGCCGACATCCCGCTCGCCACCTTCCTGAGCGAAGCGCTGGTGCCGTACGAGGAGGACGAGATCACCCGCCTGATCATCGACAGCCACGACCGCGAAGCCTTCGCACCGATCGCCCATCTGACGGTGGGCGGTTTCCGCGAGTGGCTGCTCGACGACGCGGCCGACGCCGACACGCTGGCCGCAGTGTCGCCGGGACTGACGCCGGAAATGGTGGCGGCGGTGAGCAAGCTCATGCGCAACCAGGACCTGATCGCGGTGGCGCGCAAGTGCCGCGTGGTGACGCAGTTCCGCAACACCATCGGCCTGCCCGGCCATCTGGCGGTGCGGCTGCAGCCCAACCACCCGACCGACGACCTGCGCGGCGTCGCCGCCTCGACGCTGGACGGCCTGCTGTGCGGCGCCGGCGACGCGGTGATCGGCATCAATCCGGCGTCCGACAGCCTGCCCGCCATCGCCAGCCTGCTGCACATGCTGGACGAGCTGATCGAACGCTTCGACATCCCGACCCAGAGCTGCGTGCTGACGCACGTGACCAATACGGTGAAGCTGATCGAGCAGGGCGCGCCGGTGGACCTGGTGTTCCAGTCGGTCGGCGGCACCGAAAGGACGAACTCCTCGTTCGGCGTCAGTCTGGCGGTGCTCGACGAGGCGTATGACGCGGCGCTGTCGCTCGGTCGCGGCACGCTGGGCGACAACGTCATGTACTTCGAGACCGGGCAGGGCAGTGCGCTGTCGGCCAACGCCCACCATGGCGTCGATCAGCAGACCTGCGAGGCGCGCGCCTACGCGGTGGCGCGTCGCTACAAGCCGCTGCTGATCAATACCGTGGTCGGCTTCATCGGTCCTGAATACCTTTACGACGGCAAGCAGATCATCCGCGCCGGGCTGGAGGATCACTTCTGCGGCAAGCTGCTCGGCCTGCCGCTGGGTTGCGACGTCTGCTACACCAATCACGCCGAAGCCGATCAGGACGACATGGACACGCTGCTGGTGCTGCTCGGCGCCGCCGGCATTCCGTTCGTGATCGGCGTGCCGGGGGCGGACGACATCATGCTCAATTACCAGAGCACCTCCTTCCACGACGCGCTGTTCCTGCGCCGCACGCTGGGCCTGAAGCGCGCGCCCGAGTTCGAGCGCTGGCTGCAGACCATCGGCCTGACCGACCCGAACGGCGAACTGCTGCGCGGCAGCGGCCGCGCGCTGGTCGACGGCATCACTTCGCTGGCGGCGCTGCCCTCGCCGCGCGCCGCATGAAATCCACATCCATCTCAAACAGACCGGGAGCTTTCTTCATGACTTCGATCCGCTACACCACGCTGTTCTGTGCAGCCCTGTTCGCCGCCGCGCCGCTGGCACACGCCGAGGAGGCCGCGCCGGCCTCGGACTGGACCGTGCCGATGAGCGTCACGCTGGTCAGCGACTACATCTTCCGCGGCCAGTCGCAGACCTGGGGCGGACCGGCCCTGCAGTTCAGCATCGAGGCGGCACACCGTTCGGGTTTCTACGCCGGCTTCTTCGCCTCCAACGTGTCCGATCACTGGCTGCCGGGCGCAGCGGTCGAAACCGATCTCTATGGCGGCTATCGCACCAAGGTGGCGGACACGATAGGCGTCGATGTCGGCGCCGTGTATTACATGTACCCGGGTGCCAACTGGGACGATTCGCCCTTCACCGGCTTCAACGCGCGCAATCGTCTCGACACCGCAGAGGCCTATGTCGCGCTGAACTGGGAATGGCTCACCTTCAAGACCGGTCGCACGCTGAACGAGTACTTCGGCTGGAGCACCAACAACTCGCCGGTCAATGGTGGCTTCTTCGGCGACCTGTCGGCCGGCGTCACCGGCAACACGCGCGGTTCGCATTACTTCGAACTGAACGCTGCATACGACGTGGCCGAAGGGTGGAACGTCAGCGGTCAGATCGGTCGCCAGATCGTGCGCAATTCGACCGGACTGGACATCACCTACTACAAGGTCGGCGTCACCCGCGCGCTGCCGGATGGCTGGTCGGCCGGCGTGTTCTACTCGGCATCGAGCGAGCCGAACGCGTACAAGGACTTCGTCAGCCTGGACAACGGGCGGTCGGATTCCGACATTGCGAAGGACAAGCTGTTCGTCAGCGTGACCAAGGCCTTCTGAAATGGCGTCGGCCCCGGGCAGCGACGGCCGGGGCCGGCGCGAGGAACGTGAAGAGATGTGCGATGAAGGATGAAGACAAGGACGGCGCGCTGAGCGACAGCAAGGATGCCTGGGCGCTGTGGCGAAGTTTCACGTCGGCGCGCATCGGTCTGGGCCGCGTCGGCAACGCCGTGCCCACCGCGGAAGCGCTGGGCTTCGGTCTGGCCCACGCGCTGGCCCGCGACGCCATCCACACGCCGCTCGACGTGGTGGTGCTGGCCTCCGAACTGAGCGCGCAGGACTGGCCGGCATTGCCGGTGAAAAGCCGGGCGCCCGACCGCGAAACCTATCTGCGCCGGCCCGACCTTGGCCGCCGGCTCGACGCCGATGACCGCGTGCGGCTGGACGGCATGCGCGGCGAGGGCTGCGATCTGGCGGTGGTGATCGGCGACGGATTGTCGTCGGCGGCGGTGGCGCGGCACGCGGTGCCGCTGCTCGCGGCGCTGTATCCGTTGCTGCCAGAGGGCTGGTGCATCGCGCCGGTGGTGATCGCCACCCAGGCGCGCGTGGCGCTGGCCGACGAGGTCGGCGAGGCGCTGGGCGCACGCATGGTGGCCATGCTGATCGGTGAGCGGCCGGGGCTCAGTTCGCCGGACAGCCTGGGTGTCTATCTCACATGGGCGCCACGCGTCGGCAGGTCGGACGCCGAGCGCAACTGCATATCGAATGTGCGGCCCGAGGGCCAGCCCTATGGTGCTGCCGCCTATCGCCTGAACTGGCTGATGCAGCAGGCGAGTGCGCTGCGCCTCACCGGTGTCGGACTGAAGGACGAAAGCGACCACACGCTGCCGCTGATCGACCGGGCGGGCACGCCACGGCTGGACTGAGCGGAAAGGCGCGGTGGCAAAGAAAAAGGGCGACGCATCTGCGTCGCCCTGAAACCCGATTCAATCTGGTCGAATCAGGAGGAGGTTCGTGGGCTTCAGCGCTTGAGCTTCTTCATGCGCTCGGCTGGGGTGATGATGTCGGTGAGGCGGATGCCGAACTTGTCGTTCACCACCACCACCTCGCCCTGCGCAATCAGCGTGCCATTGACCAGCACGTCCATCGGCTCGCCCGCCATGCCGTCGAGCTCGACCACCGAGCCGTGCCCCAGTTGCAGCAGATTGCGGATGGAAATCTTGGTACGGCCCAGTTCCACGGTCAGCTGCACCGGGATGTCGAGGATCATTTCGAAGTCGCGCAGGCCCTCGGCAGGCTTGTTCGCGCTTTCCCCGAACTGCTGGAATATGTTCGCCGGCTGCGCCTCCACCGTTGCGTGGTCGGCGTCCAGTGCGGCGAGTGCTTCGTCTGCGGTGGTCTGTTCCGCCATCGCGGCGGCCCAGTCATCGTCACTGACTTGTTCTTCGGCTTCGGCCAGATCGCTCATGGTTTTTCCTCACCTGTCTTCTTGCCCTGGGCGCTCAGGGCGTGCTCGATCAACTCTTCCTCGCCGGCCATGAAACGCTCGATGCGCAATGCGTAGTGCCCGTTCTGAACGCCGTACTTGCACTGCAACACGTCTATGCCATCGACCGAGGCCGTCACCGTCTCTGGAATAGTTATCGGAATGATGTCGCCAACCTTTAGGTTGTTGAGGCCACCCAGCGTGAGCGAACCGTCGCCGAGGTTCACCGACAGTTCGACCGCGGCGTCCTGCACCTGACGTGTCAGCAGCTTGATCCACCGGTTGTCCGAACTGACGCTGTCGCTCTGCATCGACGAATTCAGGATGTCGCGCAGCGGCTCGACCATTGAGTAGGGCAGGCAGATGTGCATCTCTGCCGACACGCCGCCCAGTTCGACGGTGAAGGTCGAGGCGACGACGATTTCCGACGGCGTGGCGATATTGGCGAACTGCGAGTTCATCTCCGAGCGCATGTACTCGAACTTGATCTTGTGCACCGGCTCCCACGAGCGCTCGTACTCGGCGAAGAACACGTCGAGCAGGCCGTGGATGATGCGCTGCTCGGTCGCCGTGAAATCGCGCCCCTCGACCCGCGTATGGAAGCGTCCGTCGCCGCCGAACATGTTGTCGATGACCAGGAACACCAGATTCGGGTCGAACACGACGAGACCGGTACCGCGCAGCGGCTTCACCTGGACCAGGTTCAGGTTGGTCGGTACCACCAGATTGCGGATGAATTCCGAGTACTTCTGCAGGCGGATCGGGCCGAGCGAAATCTCGGCGCTGCGCTGCATGAAGTTGAACAGGCCGATGCGCAGGTAACGGGCGAAACGCTCGTGGATCAGCTCCAGCGTGGGCATGCGCCCGCGGACGATTCTTTCCTGGGTGCCGAGGTTGTACGGGCGAATGCCGCCGGTGTCGTCCTCCTGGACGGCTTCGTCGGTTTCGCCGGTGACACCCTTCAGCAGGGCATCGACCTCTTCCTGGGAAAGAAAGTCGGACATGATCTTCCTCGCTGTTCTCTTCCGCGCTACTGCACGATGAAGGAGGTGAAGAGCACCGATTCGACCGGACCTATCGGCTCTTCGGGCTCGCCTTTCCGGTTCCGCGGCACCTCGCCGACGATGGCATTGACCGCGTGCTTGATGTCTTCCGCCAGTTGCTCGCGACCTTCGGTGGTACCCAGATCGGAGGCTTTCTTGCCGGACAGCAGCATCAGCACACGGTGGCGAATCTCCGGCATATAGGCCTTCAGGTTGTCGGCTGCCGGCTGTTCATCGACGCGCAGTGTCGCTTTGACCTGCAGGTACTGGTCGACCGCGCTCTCCGGTTGCAGGTTGACAGTGAAGGGGTCGAGTTCGACGAAGACCGGCGGCAGGCCCTTGGCTTCCGCGTCCTTCTTCTTCTTCAGCTTGGCCTTCTTCGCTTCCTTGGCCGCCGCGTCATGATCGTCCTCGGCAACGACTTCTTCGCCGTCCTCGCCTTCGTCGGCATGACTGCCACCCATCATGAAGAAGGCCGCGGCGCCGCCCAGTATCACCACCACCAGCAATGCGATGATGATGACGAGCATCTTGTTGCCCTTCTTCTTCGGTGCGTCTGCTCCGGCTTCGTCCGGTGTGGCGGCTGCTTTGGCCATATTCGATGCTCCTGTCTGATTCGGAATTGTCGGCGGGCACACATGCCTTTCAATGTCCGAATAACGGCTGATTGATCCGTTTTTTTAGTGCCGGAGCGGTTTTTTGCTCGACAGGTGCATCCCGACCTTTGCGGCTGCCCCAGATTCCGGAGGTGAGTCAGGCGAACAGATCGACCAGTCCGGTGCCGCGCCGGGCTGTCTGGCTGACCGCAAGCTCGCCGCTGTCGCGACCGCGCTGGCCGCGCTGTTCTCCGCCCTGACCCTCGCGCGAGGGCTGGTCGCTGCTGACGTTCGCCTCGCCCAGCGAGATGCCACCTTCGGCCAGCATTTCACGCAGACGCGGCATCGCCTGTTCGAGCGCTTCGCGTACCAGCGGACTGGCCGATACGAATTGTGCGGTGCTCAGGTCGGAGCCGATTTCCAGCGTGATTTCGATGCGACCCAGGTGAGGCGGCGTCAGCACCAGTTCGGCCTTGCTCATGCCCTGATCGGCCAGCCAGCTGATCTGGTGTCCGACATCGTCGGCCCAGCCGGGCTGGCTCACCGGTGTGGCGACCGTCATCTCGGTCTTCGGCTGCTGGGCTGCCGCCATATGGGCGCGGAAGTCGGCGTGCTGTGCCTGCTGCATCGTACCGGTGGTGTTGTCGGCGAAGGCATCGGGCAGCACGTCGGCTGCGAGGTCGAAGTCCGGCAGCGTTTTGCCGTCCACCTCCGTTTCGCTGCCGGCCTGGGCGGCAATCCCTGCCGCCAGCGGCTCGGCATTGCCCTTGGCCGGCTTGCCGCCATTGCCGCCGGTGAGGTCAGACAATGCCGTCGTGGCTTCGCTTTCGCTGGAGGCAGCCGTTTTCAGCGCATCGGCCAGCTGCAGCACAGGCGTCAGCAGCAGGCCGGCGGCGAGCATGTCGGCGCCGCTCTGCGGTGTTTCGGTGGTGATCAGTTCCTGCGCGTCCTCGTCCGGCTTGATGGCGTCGGCCATCAGGTCGGCCAGCAGTTCGGGCGGAAGCTCGCGCCCCTGTCCGCTGGCCTGCAGATTGTCCTTGAGAAGGTTGGCGAAGGCGGCAGCGTCTTCGCCGCTGATTTCGCCAGCAATGCCGCGGATGTCTCCGACCGGGCCGGACGTGGCGAGTGGCGTGGATGAAGTGGGCAGGGTAAGCGTCGGTGCCGGCATGGTGATCTCTCCTGTGACGGAGGGACCACAGCACTATCCGTGCCAGTTGCCGGTACGGGTGGAGACGCTCAGTCGTCGTTGACCTGACGGCCTGAACGATCGTCGTTCACGCGCTGCTCGGCACGGGCCTGCTTGCGGGCAACGCCTGCGTGGTGGCGGTCGGACAGTGTTTCGAATGCCTTGACCCGGGTACGGGTGTCCAGCCATTCGCGCTGACCGGCCTGCGCGAGATCGCGCGAGCGTTCGACCTGCCTCTGCTGATGGCTGATCGCGTCGTCGATGCGGGCAAGAAAGGCGCGGTAATTGGACCACTGATTGGGCGTAAGACCACTGCGTGCGGCCGCCATGAACTGGCCCTGGTACTCGTTGCGGTACTGCTCGAGCATGTCGAGCTTGCGCGTGTTGTCCTGTTCGCTGGCCATCAGCGCAGCCAATGCACGGGCGGCTTCGTCCATGCGCGTGACGCTGAGATCCAGGATGGATTGGAGTCGGAATTGTTCAGCCATGACTTGAAAGCATCGTTCCGATCAGCGGGGCCGGGCGTGATCCAGATCACGCATTTTCGGCCAGTGACGGATTTTTGCAATCATGGCGTCTGACCGAAGATCTGGTGCAGCTTCATGACCGCATCCTCGTAGCCCTCGCGCTCGTCCATGCGCTGCTGCAGGAAGGCCTCCAGCGTCGGGAACATGTTCACTGCCTGGTCCAGTTGCGGGTCGGCGCCGGGTGCATATGCGCCGACGGCGATCAGGTCGCGCGCACGCTGATAGCGCGACCAGTAGCCCTTGAAGCGGCGCACCAGATCGAAATGACTGGGCTTGACCAGGCCGTGCATGGCACGCGAAACCGATTGTTCGATGTCGATCGCCGGGTAGTGGCCTGAGTCGGCCAACTGGCGCGTGAGTACGAAGTGGCCGTCGAGGATGGCGCGCGCCGAGTCGGCGATCGGGTCCTGCTGGTCGTCGCCTTCGGCCAGCACGGTGTAGAAGGCGGTGATCGAACCGCCACCTTCCGGGCCGTTGCCGGCGCGCTCGACCAGCTGTGGCAGGCGGGCGAACACGCTCGGCGGGTAACCGCGGGTCACCGGCGGCTCGCCGATGGCCAGCGCGATTTCGCGTTGCGCCATCGCATAGCGGGTCAGCGAATCCATGATGAGCAGCACGTGCCGCCCCTGGTCGCGGAACCATTCGGCCACCGTGGTGGCGTAGGCCGCGCCTTGCAGGCGCATCAGCGGGCTGGTGTCGGCGGGGGCTGCGACCACCACCGAGCGGGCGAGACCGGCGGCGCCGAGGATCTGCTCGATGAACTCCTTCACTTCGCGACCCCGTTCGCCGATCAGCCCCACCACCACGACCTCAGCGGACGTGAAGCGCGCCATCATGCCAAGCAGCACCGACTTGCCGACGCCCGAGCCGGCGAACAGGCCGATGCGCTGACCGCGGCCCACGGTGAGCAGCGAATTGATCGAGCGGATGCCGGTGTCCATCGTGCGCTTGATCGGCTCGCGCAGCAGCGGGTTGACGGCGCGACTGGCCACCGAGCGCGAATGACGGGTGATCAGCGGGCCGAGCCCGTCGAGCGGGCGGCCGGCGCCATCGACCACGCGACCGAGCAGGGCGTCGCCGACCGGCAGGTGCTTGGCGCGGTCGGAGGCGCGCCGGCGCGGCTCCAGCCGCTCGGTCGTTGTCGGTCGTTGCGGGGCGGTTTCGAGCGGGATGACCTGGGCGCCCGGCGCGAGGCCGACCACGTCGTCGGTCGGCATCATGAAAAGCTTTTCGCCGTTGAAGCCGACCACCTCGGCTTCGCAGCTGTTGCCGCCCGGGACCATGATGCGGCAGCCCGAACCCAGCGGCAGCTTGAGGCCGGCCGCTTCCATCACCAGACCGTTGATGCGGGTCAGGCGACCGGCGTGCTGATAGGGATTGACGCGTCCGGCGAGCGTGCCGCAGTCGGTCAGGAAGCCGGACCACTTGCGCACGTGCACATTCGGTTTGCCGGCCGCCTCCGGATGCTCGTCCGTGCTGTCCGCGCTGTCCGCGCTGTCCGGCTCCAACGTCGATTCAGTCATGTTCCAGCCACTCCGCGCCATCGACCAGCGATTCGACGATGCGGTCCCAGCGCGTCGGGACCGTGGCGTCGATCTGGCTGCCGCCGGATTCGACCTTGCAGCCACCGCGCGCGATGGCACCGTCCTCGAAGATGCGGTGACCGGCGTGCGTGAGCTGGTCGCCGATATGGCTGCGCACGACCGAGGCATCCTCCGGGTTCAGATAGATGGCGGTGTGCTGGTGCGGCAGCTGGTTGATTGCCTCGCGCACGACGGCGACCACTACCTCGGGATTCACCCGTATGGTCTGGCGCACGACGTTGCGCGCGATTTCGACGCCGAGGTTCAGCACCTCGCGGGCGATCGAGTTGTCGAGCGCTGCCAGAGCCTCTTCCAGTTGCTCGACGACGCTGTGCAGGCGCATCGCTTCCATGCGCACACGCGCCGTGCCCTCCTCGTAGCCGGCGGCATAGCCCTCGCGGTGCGCCTCCTGCTGCAGCTTCTCGATGTCGTCGGCGGTGGGAAAGCGGAAGGGCGCCGGCGTCTCGTCGTCCGTGTCGACCGCAGTCGCATTCTCCGGCGCCATCGCGGGGGGATGCGCTTGGTCGGCATCGACAGCCGGTTCCGGCGCCGGCGCAGGTGCGGCTTCCGGCGTATCGAACACCGGCATCTGCCAGGCAGTGAAGGATTCGCTGTTCATCGTGCGCAGCCTGCCTCAGAGCGGGCCATCGTCAAAGCATTTCCTCGCCACCCTTGCCACCCATGACGATCTGGCCTTCCTCGGCCAGGCGGCGGGCGATCTTCAGGATTTCCTTCTGCTCGGCCTCGACTTCCGACAGCTTCACCGGGCCGCGGCCTTCGAGGTCCTCGCGCAGCGCCTCGGCGGCGCGCGAGGACATGTTCTTGAATATCTTCTCGCGCAGTTCAGGCGAGGCACCCTTGAGCGACAGCACCAGCTGATCGCCGCTGACCTCGCGCAGCAGCGTCTGGATGCCGCGGTCGTCGATGTCGAGCAGATTCTCGAACACGAACATTTCGTCGACGATCTTCTGCGCCAGATCGGCGTCGTATTCCTTCACCGCATCGAGGATGGCCGACTCGTTGGCGCTGCCGACGAAGCCAAGGATTTCCGCGGTGGCCTTGATGCCGCCCAGCGTCGTCTTCTTCATCTTGGCCGAACCCGACAGCACGCGCGACATCGCCTCGTTCAGCTCGCGCAACGCCACCGGCTGCACGCCATCAAGCGTGGCGATGCGCAGTACCACGTCATTGCGCAGCCGTTCCACGAACAGCTTGAGCACTTCGGCCGCCTGGTCGAACTCCAGGTGGGTCAGGATGGTGGCGATGATCTGCGGGTGCTCGTTCTTGATCAGGTTGGCGATGGTGGCGGCATCGAGCCATTTCAGGCCCTCGATGCCGGCGGTGTCGGAGTCGTTCAGGATGCGCGACAGCAGGTGACCGGCGCGTTCCTCGCCCAGTGCCTTGGTAAGCATGTTGCGGATCAGCGTCTCGTCGGCCGACACGCGGCTGCCGGCAGCGGTCGCCTCGTCGAACAGGTCGAGCACCGCCTGCACCTTCTCGCGCGGCACGTTTTTCAGTCCGGCCATCGCGGTGCCGATCTTCTGCACCTCTCGCGGGCCGAGGTGGCGCAGCACCTCGGCGGCGGCGTCCTCGCCCAGCGTCACCAGCAGCAGGGCACTGCGTTCGATTCCTTCGTCATTCATCGCCGCTCACCCAGTGCTTGATCACTTCGGCCACCGCCTTCGGATCGTTCTTCGCGAATTCACGCGCCGATTCGAGCTTCGTTTCGAAGTCGAGCTGGGCCCGCGCTTCCGGCGACATCTCGAGTTGCGCAGCCGAGCCGCCGGCGAGGGCGCCCGGGATGGGCTGGCCGTTCTCGTCGAGTGTCACGTCGCGTACTTCGGGCTCGTTCTCGTCCGCTTCTGCCGGCGTGGTCAGATTGCGCACCAGCGGGCGCAGCACGCCGAGCAGCAGGTAGGCTGCGACGCCAGCGACCAGCAGATACTTCAGCAGTTCGCGCGCAAAACCCATGGTTTCCGGGTCTTTCCACAGCGGCGTTTCGGGCGCTGCATCGACCACTTCGGTGAACGGCGCGGAGGCGACATTGATCGTGTCGCCGCGACCTTCGTTGAAGCCCATCGCCTCACGCGTCAGCGCGGTGATGCGCTGAATTTCCTCCTCGTTCAACGGCACCTGTACCACCTTGCCGTCCTTGTCGGTCTCGGTCTTGTGGTTAACCAGCACCGCCACCGACAGCCGCTTGATCTGGCCGACCGACTGGCGGACGTGCTGCACCGTCTTGTCGAGCTCGTAATTGGTGGTCGAATCCTTGCGCGTATTGATCGGCAGCATTGCCGGCTGGCCGTTGGCGCCTTCGACCGCCGGCGTGCCCGGCGCCGGCGGCGTGGTGACCGGTGCGGTGGCCGGCGTCGGCGGCTGGTTGGTCAGTGCGCCCGGCACGCCGGCGGCATTCGGCTGATTGGTTTCCGACTCGCTGAGCTGCTGGCTGCGAATGGCCGCGTTCGGCGTCGGGTTCGGCTTGTAGGTTTCCGCCGTCTGTTCGGCCTGATTGAAGTCGATGTCGGCCGCCGTCTGGACACGGTAATTGCCGCGACCGACCAGCGGTTCGAGGATGCCCTCGATACGACGGATGGTGGCCGCCTCGATTTCGCCCACGTACTTCAGCTGGGTCGGGTTCAGCGACGCGTTGTCCTTGGCATCGCGGTTGTTCGACAGCAGATTGCCGTTCTGGTCGAGCACCGACACGCTGGTCGGCTGCAGCTGCGGCACGCTGGAAGCGACCAGATGCACGATGCCGCCGACCTGCTCCGGCGTCAGCGTGCGGCCGCCGAGCAGGCTGACCACGACGGAGGCCGACGGCTTCTGGTCGTCGCGCAGGAAGGCGCTCTGTTTCGGGATGGCCAGGTGAACGCGTGCGCCGTCGACCGCCGCCAGCGTACCGATGGTGCGCGCCAGCTCGCCTTCGAGGGCGCGCTGGTAGGTCACCTGTTCGGAAAACTGCGACTGGCCCAGCTTCTGGCTTTCCATCAGCTCGAAACCGACCGAGCCGCCGCGCGGCAGACCCTGCGCCGCCAGCTTCAGGCGGGTGTCGTGGACGAACTGCGACGGCACCAGGATGGCGTGGCCACCCTCGGAGAACTTGTAGGGCACGTTGCCCTGCTGGAGTGCGGCGACGATGGCGCCGCCGTCCTTGTCGTTGATATTGGAGAAGAGCACCTCGTAGTCGGGCGTACGGCTCCACAGCATCAGCCCGACCAGCAACGCGATGGCCATCGCCAGCCCGCCGGCCAGCGCCATCTTCTTCTGCATCGGCATTTCGGCCAGCCGTTGCTGGGCCAGTGCCAGCGGCGTTGCCGGCGAGGCGGGGGCGGCGTTCGGATCGAGTACGGCGTCGGCCATGGTTCGTCTCTTGCAAGTTGCTCGAATGCCGGGTGTCGACGCATCGGCACACCATCGAGGATGGGACGGATTCTCTGCCCCCCTCGCGCGTGGCGTTCCATGAATAAGGCGGGTTTTTGGCCGGCTGATTCCGGCCAATCCGTGGCTTGACGCTTGCTACGCTGGCACCATCGATCAATCCCCTGTCTACGACACGCATGTCAGAGCCGTCCGCCAGCGCCGCCGAACCGGCCCGCATTGCCCCCGAGGAGGCGGCGCGGCTGGCGGAGGCCTTCCGTCTGTTCAATGCCGCTTCGGCCGAACTGACCGAGGCCTATGGGGCGCTGGAAAAGCAGGTGGCCAGCCTGACCGAGGAGCTGGCGCAGGCCAACGGCGAGCTGCGCCGTCAGTACGAGGAAAAAGCGCGCCTGACCGATCGGCTGAGCACGCTGCTGAACCAGCTGCCGGCCGGCGTGGTCGTGGTGGATGGTGCGGGTGCGATCGAACAGGCCAATCCGGCCGCACTGGATATGGTGGGTGCGCGCGCCGGGGCAGGCTGGGAGAGCAGTGCCGCTCGACTGCAGCCGTCGGACGCACCGGCCGAATGGGACTGCATCGGCACCGACGGACAGCCGCGCAGGTTGTCGATGAGCGAGGCGCGGCTGGCCGGCGAGGATGCGCGCATCGTGCTGCTGCACGACATGACGCGTCAGCACGCGCTGAAGATCGCCGCCGCGCGCAACGAGCGGCTGGCGGCGATGGGCGAAATGGCCGCCTCGCTGGCGCACCAGTTGCGCACGCCGCTGGCGGCGGCGACTTTGTACGTGGGTACGCTGATTTCGCGTGACATGGCGCCGGACGACGTCAAGTCGATCGCCTCGCGCGCGCAGGGCCGGCTGCGGCATCTCGAACGGCTGATCCGCGACACGCTGATGTTCGCGCGCGGCGAGGTGCTGGGCCGCGAAGCGATCGATGTGGCAGCGCTGGTCGACGAACTTCAGCACACGGTCGAGCCGGTGGCGCGCCAGGCCGGTGTGCGGCTGACGGTGGAGACGGCGTCAGGCAGCGTGTCCGGCGACCGCAAGGCGGTGGCCAGTGCGCTGGTGAGCCTGCTCGAGAACGCGGTGCAGGCATGCGCTGACGGCGGGGAAGTGGCGCTGGCAGTCGAGGCGACCGAGGGCAGCGTCAGTTTCGTCGTGCGTGACAACGGTCGCGGCATCCCGCGCGAGATACAGGAAAGATTGTTCGAGCCCTTCTTCACCACGCGGGAAGAGGGGACCGGGCTGGGGCTGGCGATCGCACGCGGCGTGGCGCGCGTGCACGGCGGCGACATCGAATGCGAGTCCGCGCCGGGCGCGGGCAGCCGTTTCACCTTGCGCCTGCCTGCGCAGACGCCTGAAGACGTAGTGCTGGAGAACGGGCAATGAGCGAGAAGCTGAACATCCTGGTGGTCGAGGACGAACCCAATCTGCGCGATGCGCTGTGCCTGGCGATCGAATGCGCCGGCCACCGCGTCATCGGCGCCGCAGACGGCCCGCAGGCGCTGCGCATGATCGAGCGCAACACCGGCGAGCACGCGCTGAACCTGGTCATCACCGACCTGAAGATGCAGCCGATGGACGGTCTCACGCTGTTGCGCGAAATCCGCGCCCGCGAGCCGGTTCTGCCCGTGCTGCTGATGACCGCCTTTGGCGACGTCGAGAAGGCGGTGGCGGCGATGCGCGCCGGCGCCTGCGATTTCCTGCTCAAGCCCTTCGAACCGGACGTGCTGCTCGCTCACATCGACCGCTACGCCGCACCGGTGGTGGCACCGACCGACATGGTGGCGGAGGACGCCCGCACCCGTCAGGTGCTGGGCCTTGCGTCGCGCGTGGCGAAGTCCGAGGCGACCGTGCTGCTGACCGGCGAGTCCGGTACCGGCAAGGAAGTGTTCGCGCGCTACATCCATCAGCAGTCGGCGCGCGCTGGCAAGCCCTTCATCGCGATCAACTGCGCGGCGATTCCCGACAACCTGCTCGAAGCGACGCTGTTCGGCTACGAAAAGGGTGCCTTCACCGGCGCCACGACCGCACAGGCCGGCAAGTTCGAACAGGCCGACAGTGGCACGCTGCTGCTCGACGAAATATCCGAAATGCCGCTGTCGCTGCAGGCCAAGCTGCTGCGCGTGCTGCAGGAACGCGAGGTCGAGCGCGTCGGCGGCAAGAAGCCGGTGCCGCTCGACATCCGCGTGTTGGCCACCAGCAACCGCGACATGGAAGCCGAGGCGCGCGCGGGTCGCTTCCGCGAGGATCTCTATTACCGCCTGAACGTGTTCCCGATCGCCATTCCGTCGCTGCGCGAGCGGCCGGGTGACATCGTGCCGCTGGCACGCCACTTTCTCGCGGCCTGCGCCAAGGCGCAGGGCAGGGCACTGAAGCTGGGCGAATCGGCGGCGGCAATCCTTGCCGGCCATGACTGGCCCGGCAATGTGCGCGAACTGGAGAACACCATGCAGCGCGCCGCCATTCTGGCGCCGGGTGATGCGGTCGAGGCGGAGCACATCGTGCTCGGCAGCCAGCGTGTCGCGCCGCGTCCGGTGAGTGAACCGGCGCCGACCTTGGCTGCTGCGGCGCCGGTGCCCGCCGCGAACGATGCGCCGCCGAATGCCACGCCGGACGCGCCGGTCAAGGTGAAATCGGTGCGCGACATGGAACGCGACCTCATCCTCGAAACGCTGGCCGCAGTCGGTGGTTCGCGCAAGAAGGCCATCGAGAAACTCGGCATTTCGGAACGCACGCTGCGGTATAAACTTGCGCGTTACAAGGCGGATGGTCTGCTGCGCGAGGGGTAAGTCGAGCGCTTTGCCTGCTTGGCCCGGTTATTGCAAGGAAACCGCTGAACAGGTCATGAACGCCGAAATTGCCTCGGCGGACAGTCCGTAACCGGCATTTTTTGCCGGCGGGCACAGGAGAAACTGCATGAACACCAGCCTCAACCAGATGATTACCGAGCTGCGCTCGACCGCGCAGACCGCGGCGAACAAGCCGGTCGGCAAGGTCGATGCGGCGTCCGGCGGCGCTGACTTCGGCGAGGCGCTGAAGAACGCGATCGAACAGGTCAATGCGGCGCAGCAGGAAGCGCAGAAGATGTCGGAAGGTTTCATCACCGGCAGCAATACCGAAGCCAACCTGCAGGACGTGATGATCGCGTCGCAGAAGGCCAGCCTGTCCTTCCAGCAGATGGTGCAGGTGCGCAACAAGCTGGTGAACGCCTACCAGGACATCATGAACATGAGCGTCTGAGCGTCTGAGCGCCGACGCGCATGACCTCGACAGGGACCGGCCACAAGGCCGGTTTTTTTTCGTCCGGCTCGCCGGCACCCTCCTTCAATTGACAATAGTTCTCGTTTGAACGAAGCTCATAGAACCTGAGTGTCGGTCCTTCGCGCCGGCCGGGGTATGCCGGAACGACACTTCCGCATTGCCGTTCCGACCGCAGTTTCGCCAGCCCGTCGGCGTCCGCCGCCTCGCAAGCCTCCGCGTCCATCCGTCGCCAGCCGCGCCCGCCGCCGGGCCGCGTTGCCAGCCTCTTCGTCCTTCGTCGGCGGTGCCTGCACCGCCGATCCGATTGCAGAGGTATCCCGATGTCAGTACCGATCAACGTGACGCTGCCGGCCGTTCGCGTGCTGCTGCGCACTGCCGCATGCAGCCTGATTGCGCTGTGCATGGCGGCGCCCGCGTTCGCCGGCCACTTCCCGATGTACGCCGCCTGGGCGCAGCAGGATGGGCCGGGCAGCGCCCTCACCCTGACTTACAGTTTCACCAATCTGCTCGACGGTAGCCTGCTCGATGGCGCGACCGGCGCGCCGCTGCCCGCGTCGCTGTTGCGCAGCGCGTTCGAACGGGCGCTGTGGGACTACGCCGCGGTGCTGCCCATCCACTTCGTAGAGGTGAGCGATAGCGGACCGTTGCCGGAAACCGGCGAGTACGAGCCGACCGGGCTGGCCGACATCCGCGTGGGGCAGGTGGCGCACATCGCCGACGCGAATGCCTATGCCTATTTTCCGTTCTCGCCGGACAGCGGTCTGGCCGGCGACATCGTGTTCAACGCCGGCCGGTTCGGCGCCGACTGGACGCCGCTCTGGGTCTACGCGGTCGCGCAGCACGAGCTGGGTCATTCGCTGGGCATGGGGCACTACGTCAACGACGATCCGGTCACCGTCGGACCGGCTGCATTGCTGGCTTACGAAGGTCCGGTTTTCCCGCTCGACGAGGCCACACGCGCCGCGCTGCAGGGCGTGTATGGCGCAGGCGTCGGTTCGGTGACGCCGCTGTCGCCGGTGCCGGAGCCGGGCGCTTCGGCGCTCATGCTCGCCGGCCTGATCGTGTTGCGCGCGAGGACGCAGCGTCGCACATCGCGGGGGAGCGGACGTCATGGCTGAACGTGCATGCAGACTTCACCGGCGGAGCGCTCGCATGGCGCTCGCCCTGGCGCTGTTCGCCGGCGTTCCGAATGCGGTGTCGGCACTGCAGATCGAGTTCGACTACCGCTACGACACGCGCGGCTTCTTCACCGATCTGGCGACCGGTGAGCCGCTGGCCGAACGTCGCGCGTTGCTCGATCTTGCCGCGTCGTTCTACGGAGGCTTCACCGACACGCTGACTGCCATCGCACCCGGAGCAGACGACAACTGGTCGGTGTCCTTCGTGCATCCCAGCCTCGGCGGCCCGGGCGTGACGCTGGTGAACGAAACGATCGCCGCCGACACGCTGCGCATCTACGTCGGCGGCTCGCCGAGTGCGCCCGGCGTGCTCGGCTTCGCCGGCACCGGATCAAACCTGCAGGTCAGCGGTGACGCGGATTTCGTCGACGCGGTGAGGACGCGCGGGCAGGCCGGTATGGCGCAGGGGACCGACTATGCCACCTGGGGGGGCTACATCTGGTTCAACGCCAGCAACGACTGGTACTTTGGCCCGGACGCCGGCGGTCTGACTGCGGGCCGGCCCGACTTCCTGACCACCGCGACGCACGAGATCGGACACATTCTCGGCTTCGGCGAAGCCGACACCTGGTATGCCAATGTCGATCCCGACAGCGGGCTGTTCGTCGGCGCGAACGCGGTCGCGGCCTACGGCGGTGGCGTGCCGCTGGACCGCTACGGCAGCCACTGGGCCGAAGGTACGCACAGCCTGCGCGACGGCGTGCTGCAGGAAACGATGATGGATCCGAGCACGCCCGCTGGCGAGCGCCAGCTGCCGACTGCGCTCGATTATGCCGGTTTCGCCGATATCGGCTGGCAGGTGTCGGCGGTGCCGGAGCCGGCCGGCTGGGCGCTGCTGCTGAGCGGTGTCGGCGTCGTCGCGGTCCGGACGCGGCGCCGGCGCATCTGCCTGGCAGAAGTCGTGCGCAGGTGAGCGGACGCGGGCTTCGCTCTCATCCGGCACGCAGGTGCGGCGTTACACTGACCGCCGGAGGAGACGTCCATCATGAAAATCCGCTTTCTCGGCGCGGCCGGTACGGTCACCGGTTCGCGCTATCTCCTGACACATGGCGGTCATCGCCTGCTCGTCGACTGCGGCCTGTTCCAGGGCGTGAAGAACATCCGCAGTCGCAACTGGAAGCCCTTCCCAATCGCGCCGCGCGATATCGAGGCGGTGGTGCTGACGCATGCCCACCTCGATCATTCCGGCTTCCTGCCGCGACTGATGCGAGAGGGCTTTCACGGCCCGGTATGGTCGACTTCGGCCACCCGCGAACTGGTCGACATCCTGCTCGAAGACAGCGCCCATCTGCAGGAGGAGGACGCCCGTCACGCCAACCGCTACGGCTACAGCAAGCACCACCCGGCGGAGCCGCTTTACACCTCGGACGATGCGCGGCAGGTGATGAAACAGTTCCGCAGCGCCGGTTTCGACGAGCCGGTGGAGATCGGGCCGTTCCGTATCACCTTCACGCGCGCCGGCCACATCCTCGGCGCGGCCAGCGTGCGCGTCGACTGCGCCGGGCGGAGCGTCACGTTCAGCGGCGATCTCGGGCGTCCGGACGATCCGGTCATGCATGCGCCGGACCGTCTCGCCGCCACCGACTGGCTCGTGCTCGAATCGACCTATGGCGACCGCCTGCACCCGGATGAAGATCCGTACGAAACGCTGGCCGGCATCGTGAACCGCACGGCTGCGCGAGGCGGTACCGTGCTGCTGCCTTCGTTCGCGGTCGGCCGTTCGCAGGCGCTGATGTACCTGCTGTCGCGCCTGATGGACGAACACCGTATCCCCGAACTTCCGGTTTTCCTCGACAGCCCAATGGCGATCGACGTGACCGGCGTGTTCCGTCACTTCCGCAGCGAGCATCGGCTGACCCAGGATGCCTGCGACCGGCTGCATGCCATGGTCACCTACACGCGCTCGCCGGAGGAGTCGGAAGCGCTGGCGTCCAACCGCTACCCGAAGATCATCATCGCTGGCGCCGGCATGCTCAACGGCGGCCGCATCCTGCATCATCTGATCGCCTTCGGAGCCGACCCACGAAATGCGGTGGTGATCGCCGGTTACCAGGCCGAAGGCACGCGGGGCGACGCACTGCTCAAGGGCAAGCGCAGCCTGCGCATCTTCGGTCGCGATGTACCGATAGCTTGCGAGGTGGCACAGGTCGAAGGCCTGTCAGCGCATGCCGACTGGAAAGAAATACTCGAGTGGCTGCGTCCGGTCGATCGCGCTCCGCAGTGCGTGTTCGTCACGCACGGCGAGCCGGTCGCCGCCGACAGCCTGCGGCAGAAGCTCGAGCACGAACTCGCCTGGTCGGCGCAGGTCCCGGAGCAGGACGAAGAGTTCGACCTTGGCTGAACCGATGCCCGTCGGCCGTGATTGGAGCCTCGCCGCGGTGCTCAGAGCACCGGCGGCGGTTCGTTGATCAGCGCCCAGAACACGCCCATCTGCGTCACCGTGCGCGAGAACTGATCGAAATCGACCGGCTTCACGACATAGGCGTTGATGCCCAGGCTGTAGCAGCGACGCAGGTCGGGGTCTTCCTTCGATGAACTCATGATGATGACGGGCAGCGCACGCATGTCTTCGTCGGCGCGCAGTTCGGTCAGCATTTCGATGCCGTCCATGCGCGGCATGTGCAGGTCGAGCAGCACGAAAAGCGGCACCTCGCCGCTGCGGTCGGCGTAGCTGCCGCGCTTGTAGAGGTAGTCCAGCCCTTCCGCACCGTCGCGTACGACGACGATCTCGTTTGCCAGATTCAGCACGCGCAGGCCGAGCAGCATCAGTTCGACGTCATTGTCGTTGTCATCAACGACAAGGATTTCACGCAAGTGCAGCGACATCGTTGGCTCCCGTAGGGTGGGTGGCGTCGGCCGGGGGTGGGTCGGATGGGTTGGGAAGGGTGAAGTGGAAGCTGGCGCCCTGACCTGGCACGGCCTCCGCCCAGATGCGGCCGCCGTGCCGATCGACGATGCGCTTGACGTTCGCCAATCCGATGCCGGTGCCTTCGAATTCGGCGGCGTGATGCAGTCGCTGGAATACCCCGAACAGCTTGCCGGCGTATTTCATGTCGAAGCCGGCGCCGTTGTCGCGCACCTGGAAGGTGTATTGGCCATCGTTGTCGCGCTCGCATTCGATGCGGATGCGAGCCGGGTTGCGGCCTCGCGTGTATTTCACGGCGTTGGCGATCAGGTTGTAGAAAACCTGGAACATCAAGGCCCGGTCGGCGCGAATGCGCGGCAGCTCACCGATGCTGATATCGAGCTCACGTCCGTCGAGGTCGGGAGCCAACTCTTCGAGCACGTCGTCGACCAGGGCGCGCGTATCGCAACGTTCGAGATGCATCTCGGCGCGGCTGGCGCGGGAGAACGCAAGCAGTCCTTCGACGATGTCGCTCAGATGCCGCACCGAGGCGCGGATGCGCTGCAGATAGCTCAGCGAGGCCGGTTCGGTGTCGATGACGCCGAGGCGATCGCCGAGTACGCGCGCAAAACCGTCGATGTGGCGCAGCGGGCCACGCACGTCGTGCGCAATGGCATAGGACACGGCTTCGAGTTCCTCGATCTGCAGGCGCATCCTTTCGTTCATTGCCTGCAATTGCGCTTCGGACTGTTGCCGGCGCTCGATTTCGGCCCGCAGTTCCTCGTTGGCGCGACGCAGGCTGTCGGGCGAGGGCAGGGCGAGCGCCAGTGGAATCAGTCGCCACAGCAGGATGGCCGTGGCCAGCGACACCAGGGCGGTGAAGGCGCGTATCCAGCCGTCCAGCCAGAAATCGGGGTTCCACAGCGTCCACACGTCCATCACGTGGGTGACGCCGCAGGCCATGATGAACACGCCGAACATGACGAAGGCCGACCGGAAGCCAAGATCGGCGCGCTTTCGCACGAACACCCACAGCGTGATCGGTATCGTGAAGTAGGACAGTGCGATCAGCGTGTCTGACAGCACGTGCAGCAGCAGCAGATCGCGTTGCCACGAAAAGCAGTAGCCGTGTGGAAGAAGGGTGTTCAGTTCCGTCATGGTGCTGCCGCTCCGAAGACGTCGCGCATCGCCCGAACGCTCGCGTTGACGAGCGCACTATAGCTCGCGCACTACCGGAGGCGTGCGCGTTCACCCATCAGTGTGGTCGGGTGCTGTGACAGCGTGACGCGGCACGGGGTTTCCGTGCGGGCAGGGTCGGGGCGGCGAGTCTGGATGTGGCGGCGTACGAGCGGTGCTGACTGGGGGCACGGGCGCAGTGCGCTCGCAGCGTTTGCTGCGACTGCGGTGGAGCGCGACAAGGAGCGCGCCCCGCCTCACGCCGGGCGGAAGGGCCCGGCGTGAGGCGGGGTCATGGTGATCGCCGGTTGGTGGCGATTCAGACGCGTGGCATGCGTCGGCGTGCGATGGCACCGATCAGCCCGAGGCCGGCCAGCAGCATCGCGTAGGTTTCAGGTTCGGGGACCGGTGCCATGAACGGCGCCGAGGTCAGGCCGCGCAGGTTCGCGTTGAGTGCGCCATTGAAGGTGGCCAGCCCGGTCATCAGGTTGATCGAATAGAGACCGCTGTCGCCGTTGTCCAGCGTCAGAGCGGCCCAGCCCATTCCCATCGCGTCGATCTCGAAGCCGTTGGCACCGATCACGTTGCCGGCAACGCCGAGCGATCCGATCTGGCTGATCGTCGGCGCATTGAAGGCGCCGGGCGCGAACTGCAGCGTGTCGGTCGCCGTGTCGATGTAATACAGCGCCGTGCTCGCCGGGCCACTGGACTGCGAAGCATCTGAGTTGGTGTAGGCCACGGCCGTAATGCCGCCCGGGATGACACTGGCGGCGTTACCGACCACGCCGGTGTTCGCGTTGATGGCCAGGTTGCTGCCGGTCTGGCTCACCAGGCGCAGCGAGGCTGCGCCGGCGAAGTCGGCTACCGGGTTGAAGTCGATGCCGTAGGACAGCGACGGATTGACCAGCGGGATGTCGAGCGCCGACACGAAGCTGGCGGCACCTGTCGTGACGTCCAGCGTATAGACGCGATTCAGGCTGCTGACGCCGTAGATCATGTTGTTGCTCGGGCGCAGGTCAATGCCGAGGATGCGTTCGCCACTGCCCAGCCCGGTGATGGACATGAAGCTGGCGCTGCTGGCGTTGCCGCTGCTGAACATGCCGATCTGGTTGCCGGTGGTGAGACCGACGAAATCGGCTGCGTGGGCCGTGGTGCCGGACAGAGCGAGGGCGGCGGCGAGGGCGGTGAGGGTGTGTGCTGACATGTCTGACCTTTCCTGAAAAAGTAGGGGAGGACGCGTCACCAGAGTGAGTCGTCACCCGCTCTACACAGGAGGGGGCCGCATGGATGCAGCTGTCACCGAAAATTCATCCGGCCGAGCCGGTCAGATTTCGCGCGCGTTGCGCTCTCTTTCCATGCGCAGGATGTAGCGTTGGATCAGTGCGTCCGCGGCGCCGGGCAGGCCGATGAACTGGCAGCCCGCACGCAGTTCGCTGCCGCCGCGTTCGGTCACGCGGAACATGTTTCGTACTTGCAGCGTCGCGGTGATGGTGCCGATCTCGGGCAGCGTGATCTGGCAGTTGTCGATCACGCTGTCGACCTTCAGCTCGATACCGCTCGGCGGCGCGACGACGGCCAGACCGCCCCCGGAAATATCCACCACCATGGCTTCGACCATGCGCCCCTCGCCGTCGCCGGCCGGCAGCAGACAGCGCAGCGGCGGGTTAGGCGGCAGGATGAGGCGGTAGTAGTCGCGCCGCTGCAGGCGCAGCATGCGCGTCGGGAAGGGGATTTCCAGCGCCGGATGACCTTCGTGCTCGATTGCGGCGCACTGGCCGACCATGAACTGCACCTTCACCTTCTCGAGCGAGGTCAGGAACACCAGTGGCGACGCCTTCACCGCCTGCTCGAGTTGCGCCGGGTCACGCGGTGCGTCGAGTACGACCACGCCGCGTGCGTCGTCGATGGCCAGTACGGCGGTCAGAAAGGGGTCGGGCGCGCGGCCGGCATAGACGGACAGATTGACGCGGCGATCCCGCATGGCGCGCAGGTAAAAGGCGATATCGGTCTGGCCGTCGAGCACGTAGCGTGCGAAATCGTCTGCTTCCAGCAGATCGAACCGGATGTTCTCGGTCATTGGGTGCATCCCTGGCTATGGGCAATCACCCGGTGCTGCGGCGCACCAGGCACGAATTCATTCAGATGGCAGTTTAACGGTTGGCGCTGGAACGTCGCTCATTCCCTTCTCGATGCGGTAGATCCAGGCCAGCAGTTCGGCGACCGCGACATACAGTTCGGGCGGAATGCGCTGGTCCAGATCCAGTCCCATCAGCAGCGACACCATTTCGCGCGATTCATGCACGAACACGCCCGCTTCGCGCGCGCGGCGGATGATTTCATCGGCCACCATGCCGCGCCCCTTGGCGACGACACGCGGCGCAGCGTCGCCGGCACCGTAGGCGAGCGCAACGGCCTGGGCGCGCGGAGAGGTGTTCATCAGACGCTGCTCTCGCCATTGTCGGGCAGGGCGGCAAGCGCCTCGTCCAACTGGCTGAAGTTCACGCTGCCCAGACGCAGGCCGGCATCGGTCATGCGCTGCTGAAGGTCGAGCAGTGCGGTACCCATGCGCAGGCGTGCATCATCGTCCGCCGAGATGCCCAGCGTCAGTCCATGGTCCTTCCACAGCGTGAGCGAGGTTTCGACCTCGCCCAGGCCCGGCAGGACCAGCCGTACCCGGGATGTCCAAGGGACTTCCGGCGTGCTGTCACCTTCGGTGCCCGGTTCGCCATGACGCTGCGGCTCGGGGTCATCGATCTCGATCTTCATCGTCTGGCCCGGCCAGGCCAGACCCTCCCAGGCCAGCGTGTGCTGGGACAGGCCGAGCAGCTGGTTCTGCACCAGCGGCCGCAGTTCGGCAGGCGGGCCGGTATCGGCCTTGGCTGCTTCGGTGCGTTCGCGCACGCCGGTGTCGCTGCGCAGGGTGCCGGTGTCCTGAATCGATTCGTCGTCGGCGCGAGTGCTGGTCGTGCCGTTTGCGACCTGCCCGGGTTCCGGCGTGTCGTCCGTCGCTGCCGATGGCGCGACCGGCAGGCCGGCGCGCGACGCAGGTTTCTCCGGGTCGAAGGCGCGCTGCGGCTCGGCTGCGGTCGATTCGAGCGGCCGTTCGCCACTGACCCACTGCGCCTGATGCGATTCGTAGAACAGCCCACTGGTGCCGATCGCCTGCGCCAGACGGCTGGCGATCTGGGGTGTGGCGTCATTTTCGAGCGTGCCGGTGGCCGCGCTCAGCATGGCGGCCGGATCTATCATCGGCTTTCCACTGGCGAGTCGGGTCGGCTGCGGCTCCGGACCGTCGAGCAGTCCGGCAATGGTGCGGGCCGGCACGCTCAGGCGTACCGGGCTGCCCGCATTGTCGGCCGGCGCATCGCCGTCGGTCGGCGCCGCGTTGTCACCGTCGAGCGTGGCCACCAGCGTCTGTGCGCTGCGGGCCACGTGCGTCAGCGAAACCGTACGGCCTTCGGGAATGGTCTGCGGCAGGCGCAGGGTGACCGTCTGTCCGCCCACGTCGGCGCGGGCCAGACCATCGCGCAGATTTTGCAGGATGCGTGCTGTGTAGCGTTCGCCCGGCTCGAACTCGGGCAACTGCTCGGAAAGCGCAGCGATCGGGCCGGTGGTCTGGACCGATTCGCGCGTCAGCGCCGCCAGACGCTGTGCGAGCCCTGGCAGCAGGTTGTTCATGGTGTGCTCAGCCGTTGTCCGCCGTGCCTGCCGGCAGCTTTCCCAGATAGCTGGTGACCTGCTGCATCCACGGTTCGACGTGACGGCGCACTTCGGCATCGTCGGCAAGGATCTGCTTCATCAGGTCGAACTTTCGCGCACGCTCGGCCGGCGAGGACACCGGCTCGTCGTTGTCGGCGAGGCGGCTGCGCATCGAGGCGACGGCCTGTTCGAGATTGACCAGACGGTCCCAGTCGTTCGCGCGCGCGGCCTCCACCATGTCGCTGGAGATCTGACGCATGTTTTCGAGCAGTGACAGAGAGTTCATGTGATCAGGCCGTTTTGCGTAAGTGTCGCCGCGGCAATTCCGTCGTTCGGCCGGCGGTGAATGGTGTGTAAAGACTACAGCGGACCCCGTGCTCCGAGGCGTGCATGTAGACGCCTTTTACCTTTCTATTTTCCCGGTTTGCCGGTCAGACCGGCGCCCCTTGGACCAGTTTTTGCCGGATGTCCTCCCAGGCGCCCTTCAACTCGCCCAGCAGGTGGGCCACTTCATCGAGCGCTGCCTTGTCGTTCTGCGAGTTGGCATGCAGCAGGCGCACGCACATGTAGTCGTAGAGTGCGTACAGGCGCTGCGCGAGTTCGCCGCCTGCTTCCAGATCCAGGCTGACCTTGAGGCCGTTGCCGATGATGTCGATCGCACGCGAGATCGACTGACCCTTGCCCGCAGTGTCGCCCATGTCGATCTGGTGGCTGGCGGTCGATACCGACATCATCGCGCCGTCGAACAGCATCAGGATGAGCTGGTGCGGATCGGCGCTGGCCACGCGTGCCTCGACGCCGACCTGGTTGTAGGCCATGCGCGGGTTGGAAAGTGATGCAAACATGATGTTCTGGTCCCGTTAGAGGATGGCTGTATCGTCCGCCGCTCTGTCAGCTCGAATAGGTCGGCAGGCTGGCGAGTTGTTGTGTGAGGAAGGTACTGGTCGTGTTCATGCTGCTGATCAGCGAATCGAGCGCAGTGAACTGTCGGCGGTAGCGGGCCTCGATCTGTTCCATGCGGACGTTCAGTGCGTCGCGCTGGCGGTTCATCGCCTTCTTCGTCTCTTCCATGCCTTCGAGACGGTTGCCGATCAGGCCATCTTCGTCGATCACGGACGAGATCATCGAGTCGATCTTGGACGCCAGACCGGTCACGCCGGTACTGCCCATGAACAGCGACTTGGCGGCGCCGCTCTCCAGTGCCGTCGTGAGCTTGTCCGAGTCGATCTTCAGCGAGCCGTCCTTCTGCACCGACACACCGATGCTGCCGAGCGAAACACCCGGTGCGATCTCTTCGGTGACGGCCGAGGCGAGACGCGAGCGCAGGCTGAGCACAGTGCTCTCGCCGTTCAGTGCTGCACCGGTCTGGGTGGTCGTGTTGTAAGACGTCTGGTTCTTGATGGTCAGGATGGCGTCGTTGTAGCTCTTGACCAGCTTTTCGATGGCGCTCTTCGCGCCGGTGTAATCGGCACCGACCGTCAGCGTCGTCGGGTTGCCGACGTTGGTGCTTTTCAGCGTCAGCGTGACGCCTTCGATGGTGTCGGTCAGCGTGTTGCTGCTCGAGGTGACATCGATGCCATTGATCTTGAGCACGGCATCCGAAGCGGTCACCTTCTCCGAAAGATTGGAGGTGCCGCCGGTCGAGGCGTCATAGATCAGCCGCGACAGGCCTGCGTTGTCGGTGTTGTTGCCGTCGTCATCGGCGGCGGTGATGCGCACGGTATTCGCGGTGCCGCCATCCTGCGAGGTCAGCACGAGGCGGGTGCCGGTGCCGTCGTTGAGCAGGGATGCCGTGACGCCGGCGTCGGCCGCGTTGATCGCGTCACGCACGTCGGCGAGCGTGGCTGCGCCGCTGGAAATGTCGATGTTAACCGCTGTCTTGTCGGGGTTCGCGGTGAATGTGCCGCCGCTGTAGCTGCCCAGTTCGATGGTCAGCGTGCCGCTGCCGACGTTCGCGGTGCTGCCGCCGGCGAAAGCTGTCGACGCGGTGACCTGCGCGCGGGCCAGGCTGCTCACCTCGATTGAATAGTTGCCGGGCGTCGCCGTCGTCGAGGCGGCAACCGTTGCCACCGCGCTGTCGGCAATCGTTGCCTTGCGGGAGGCAAAGATTTCCGCCTTGCCGAGTGCTTCCGCTGCCGTCTGCAGCGTCGACATCGCACCCTTGATCATGCCGTAGCTGGAAATCTTCGTTTCGAGCTTGGCCTGCTTTTCCGCGAGCAGCGTGAGCGGACGCTGCTCTACCGTCATCAGCTGCGTGACGATGGAGTTGATGTCCAGGTTGGTACCGAATGCGAGCGACGATGCCATGGCGGTCTCCTCAGGCCTTGCGTTCGATCAGTCCACTCTGGCTCTTGCCGAGCGACCGCGCAATCGCAATCAGTTCTTCGGAAGGAATCTGCCGCAGTACTTCCTTGGTGGTCGAGTCGATCAGCCGCACGATGGTTTTCCCTGTGTCTTTGTCGATCGTGAAGAGCAGGTTCTGTGCCACCGGTTCGATCTTGCGACGAATCTCGTCCACCGTCTGTTCGATCTGTTCGTTGCTGAGCGCTGCCTCGCTGGGTGGTGCTTCCGCCTTCTTGCTCTCCGGCATAACGGGCTTTGCCCCGGTGGTCGCCTGGACGCCCGGGGCAGAGATCGTTGCGCTGTTCGGGATAGGCTGTACGGCCATGATGTTCTCCCTATGCTGGGTGGGGGGCGCGGTCGCCCGCGCCCCCTCATTACTGCCTTACGCGATCAGCCGCGGAGCAGGCTCAGCACGTTCTGCGGCAGCGAGTTGGCCTGCGCCAGCATCGCGGTACCGGCCTGCTGCAGGATCTGCGCGCGGGTCAGGTTGGCGGTTTCCGCAGCGAAGTCGGCATCGGTGATGCGGCTCTTCGAAGCGGAGATGTTTTCCGCTTGCGTCTGCAGGTTGGCCACGGTGTAGTCGAGGCGGTTCTGCTGGGCACCGAGGGCGGCACGCTGTTCCGACACGTAGGTCAGTGCGTCTTCGACCGAGGTCAGCAGCGCCTGCGAGTTGGCAGCCGTGGTGGCGCCGGTGAAGGCGGTGATGTCGGTGTCCAGGGCAACCATGCGGGCGTCGGCCGAGGTGGCGTTGATACGCGTGTCGCCGAAGGTGAGCGTCAGGCGGTTGTCGGCAGCGTCGTCCGCACCGACCTGGATTTCAGCGCCGGTGGCAGCGGTCGTGATGATGGTGCCAGCGTCGAGGTCGGCCGCGATGTTGGCGCCGGTCTCAGCACCCGAAGCCTTGATCGTCACCTTCACGCCGAGCTCGTTGTAGTTCAGCTCGTACGATTGGCCTGCGGTCAGCGCCAGGGCGGTGATGTCGATCATCTGCGAGTTCGTGCCGTCCGACAGCGTCAGTTCGCCGGTGTTGGCGTCGGCGAAGGTGAAGGTCGTGCCCGCGGCGGCGCCGGTGATGTCGACCTTGGTCACTGCGGCGGTGCCGGAAGTGGCCAGGTTGAAACCGCCCTGCACGGTCGAGGTGGTGTCGAGTGCCTTACCGAAGGAACCGTTCAGCAGCTGCTGGCCGTTGAACTTGGTACGGGTCGAGATGTTGTTGATCTCGTCGCGCAGCTGGGTCATTTCGTCGGCGATGAAGGAGCGCTCTGCGTCCGCCAGCGTCGAGTTGGAACCCTGGGTCGCCAGTTCCTTCATGCGGATGAGCATGTCCTGGATCTGCGACATGCCGCCTTCAGCGGTCTGGATCATCGAGATACCGTCGCTGGCGTTACGGGCGGCCTGGTTCAGCGACTTGACTTGGGCGTTCATGCGCTGCGAAATCGCCAGACCAGCGGCATCGTCACGGGCGCTGTTGATGCGCAGACCGGACGACAGACGCTGCAGCGAAGTGGCGAGCGAATTCTGCGAGGAATTGAGGTTGCGCTGAGCGGTGAGCGAGGCAACGTTGGTGTTGATGATTTGCGGCATTTTCTTTCTCCTGTCACGAAGTGGTGTAGTTACGGCGCCCTGGGTTGCATGACCCGATGTTGATGTCGCCGATGATTCAAGTAACGGAGAGGGGAGAGAAAACTTTAGGCCACTATCTCAATGAAAGCCTTTGTGCTCGTGGCTTTCAGGCGCAGGCATCGCGAAATGGCTTGCCGCTGCGGTGTAGGTTCGAGGGGCAAAAACTTTAGGGTTGCCCCGAAGAGTGCCTTGTGCTTTGGGGATGGCGTGAAATTCGCCCGGAAAGCCGCGTCAGCACTGGATTTCAACTGTTACCAATTGTGATTGCCGCTGCGCAGGTGACGCAGCGGCGCTCAGGCAGCGATGGCGGTGCCCGGTGCGACGACGACGCGGTTCTTGCCGGTCGCCTTGGCCTGATACATCGCGACGTCGGCGCGTTCGATCGCCGAACTCTGGGCTTCGTCCTGCTGCACGACGGTGACACCTGCGCTGAAGGTGATCAGCAGCTTGTCATTGTTGGCAAGGAAGTAGCGCTTGGTCAGTTCGCGCTGCAGTCGCTGCAGCACGACCACGGAGTCATCGACCGAAGTCTCCGGCAGCAGTATGACGAACTCCTCGCCGCCATAACGCGACAGCGTGTCGTGCGGACGCAGGCAGTCGCGCACCGTGGCCACCAGATGCAGCAACGCATCGTCGCCGGTATTGTGGCCGTAGGTGTCGTTCAGGCGCTTGAAGTTGTCGATGTCGAGCACGGCCAGACAGAGCTGGGTGCCGCGGCGCGATGCGCGCGACACCTCTTTCGCATAGGACTCTTCCAGACCCTTGCGGTTGAGCGCGCCGGTCAGCGGGTCGTGGCGCATCTTCTCGCTGGTCTGTTCGAGTTCGATCTGCAGACGTTCGATTTCGGCTTCGGCCGCACGCACGCGATCGCGCATGGTGTAGACCTCGTTGCGCGAACGTTCCGTGGTGGCGCGCATTTCGTGCGTCGCGGTGATCACGTCGGCAATCACGCCCTGCAGCGCGCCGATGTCGTCGGCTTCCGCAATGGTGCGCGCATAGCCTTCCATCTTGTCGCCGAAGCCGGACGTGGCGTCGGTGAAGCTGCCCAACTGCTCGACGAAGCCTGCCAGCATCAGTTTGATCTGGTGCTTGGCGTCGTCGATATTGCCGCGCAGCGAGCCCTGGCGTTCGATCACCTCGCGCAGGCGGCGCTCGACTTCGTCGAGCTCGCGCGCACTGATCGGGTGATCGCACAGGCCGCGCAATGCATCGATCTGGCCGCGCATCCAGCGGTCGTCGATGACCAGATCGCTGATGTTGCGCAACAGCAGGTCGAGCAGCGAAAGCAGGCCGGTGCGGATCTCCGCCTGATCGTCGACCACCCAGTTCAGGCGGTAGATGAGATTGCGCAGCTTGGACGCAAGGTCATCCACACCGCGCATGTCTCGTACTTCGCGCAGCACTTTGCCCAGTTCGATCGCTTCGTCGCGCAGTTCGGGGGCGGTAATGAGCAGGCTGGCGACGACGCCTTCGAGCGTACGCGCGAACAGGTCGCGCAGTGCCGCGTCGCTGTTGTCGGTTGGCGTGGCGCTGTCGACGACCAGCTGCACCGCCGGGGCGGCCTTGCCGTCCTCGGCCGATTCCCACTTGTCCGCCAGCGCGCTCATGCGCGAATAAAGCGCATCGAGCTCGCCATTCGAGGAGTCCAGCACCTGCTGCAAGGCCTGGTATTTCTGCGCGAAGGTCAGCGCTGCGTGATTGCGTTCGAGCTGCTTGAACACGTCCTTGAGCAGGGCCGTCCATTTGCGCTGCGGGGCCGCCTGGGCACGCAGCAGGCCGACCAGCGACCCGCTGATCGCCGACCAGCTGCGGCTGGTGACCGCGCTTTCGAGACGCTGCACGAACTCGATCTGCGCCTGGTTGAGTCGCGGCAGCGTGCTGCAGACCAGCTTCAGCGCGCGCTCGGGAAAGAGGTCCTCCGGCTTGGTGCCGGCGATCTCGTGGTACAGCGCGCGATAGTTCTCCGGCGTCGGCTGCAATTGACGCATGGCAAGCCGCCGCAGGGCTTCACGAGCGATTTCGAGCGGCTGCATGGCGTCTGACATGTGCGGAAGTAGTTAACGGTTTGTAACGAAGGCAAACAACGGCAATCGACCTGCCGTCTTTAGGGGCAGGTCGTGCAAAAGTTGTCACACGGCGCCGTAACAGCGATGCGACCCATGTTCAGTCCACCAGACCGTGCTTCAGCCCGTAGTGGGTCAGTTCGGCGTTGTTCTTCATGCGCATCTTCTCCAGCAGCCGGGCGCGATAGACGCTGACCGTCTTGACGCTCAGATTCAGTTCTTCGCCGATCTGGGTCAGCGTCTTGCCCGAGGCGATCATCACCAGCGTCTGGTATTCGCGGTCGGACAGCTTTTCGTGCGGCGGGCGCTCGCTGTCGTCGGTGATGGCGTTGGCCAGTTCCATCGCCAGCGTCGGCGACACGTACTTCTTGCCGCTGGCGACCTGACGGATCGCCGTCACCAGCTGTTCCGGCGCACTCTGCTTGGTCAGGTAGCCGGAGGCGCCGGCCTTCAGCGCGCGAATGGCGTACTGGTCTTCGGGGTGCATCGACAGGACCAGCACCGGCAGTTTGGGAAATTCCTTGCGCACCAGCTTCAGCGTGTCGATGCCGTTGCGGTCGGGCATGGACACGTCCATCAGTACCATGTCGAAACTGCCGTCGCGCAGCTTGTGCATCGCCTCGACGCCGTTCTCCGCCTCGCCGGTGACCACCAGGTCGGGGCTGTCGGAGAGGATCTGGCGCAGACCGGAACGCACGATGGCGTGGTCGTCGGCGATCAGGATGCGGATGCTGCTCATCGTGCAAACTCCAGTACGGTGCGGCGGCAGGCCGGTACACGCAGCAGCAGCCGGGTGCCGCCGCCGTTGCGGCCGCTCGCCTCGAAGCGGCCGTTCAGGTGGGCGACCCGTTCGCGTATGCCGCGCAGGCCGAATGATTTGGGCTTGTTCAGATCGGCGGGTGCAAGGCCGCGACCATCGTCGGCGATTTCCAGCACGATGTCGTCGTCTTCCTGCGTCAGCCTGACTTCGACCTTGTGCGCCTGCGCGTGCTTGGACACGTTGGTCAGCGCTTCCTGGAAAACGCGGAACAGCGCGATCGCCGTCTCCTCGTCCGGTTCGATGTCGTGGTCGATGCACAGCAGTTCGCACTGCAGGCCGGTGCGCGCGGAAAAATCCTCGGCATGGCTCTCGATCGCCGGCGCCAGTCCGAATTCCTTCAGGATGCCCGGACGCAGCTCGCGCGCGATGCGGCCGACCGTGCTGATTGCGTCATCCACCAGCTTGCCCATGCTCTGCGAACGTGCGCGGATGGCGTCGGGGTCGGCGGCGGTCTTGTTCGCCAGCAGCGACACCTCGAACTTTAGCGCCACCAGCAGGCCGCCCAGTTCGTCGTGGATGTCGCGCGCGATCCGTTCCCGCTCCTCCTCCTTCGCCATCTGCAGATGCGACGACAGCTCGGCCAGCTGGCCACGCGACTGGCGCAGTTCGCGCTCGGTCAGCTTGCTCTGCGTGATGTTGGAAACGATGCCTTCCCAGATCGGCACACCGGAGGCGAGCAGGCGCGGCGACGAACGCAGGTTCACCCACTTCACGTCCCCGTCCGGCAGGCGGATGCGGCCTTCCCAGTTCACGGTGGACTGCGACTGCGCCGACTGCTTCATTGCGCGGTTCAGTTCCGGCATGTCCTCCGGCAGCACCATTTCGAGGAAGCGGCCGGGTTGGGCGATCAGTTCCGACGGCTTCAGCGCGAGCAGGGCGAGGCAACCGTCACTGACGAACAGGAAGCGCCAGCCGCCGTCGTCGTGGCGCAGCAGCTGGAACACCATGCCGGGGATGTTGGCTGCCAGCGCGCGGAAACGTGCTTCGCTGTCGCGCACGGCGTCGAGTGCGCTGTGGCGCTCGGCCCGGTTGCGCGCTTCGCGCATTTCGCGCTCGACCGCCGGCACCAGGCGGTCGAGATTGGTCTTGCTCAGGTAATCGTGGGCGCCGGCGCGCATCGCCGACACCGCGATGTCTTCCTCGATCACGCCGGACACGATGATGAAGGGCAGGTCGAGCCCCAGTTCCTGCAGGATGCCCAGCGCCGCCATGGCCGAGAACTGAGGCATGTTGTGGTCGGACAGCACGACGTCCCACGAACCCGAGCGCAACGCGGCGCGCAGCCCCCTCTCGTCCTCCACGCGGGTCGAGCGCACGGAGTAGCCGGCCTGACGGAAGCGATGCAGCAGCAGCACCGCGTCGTCCTCGGAGTCCTCGATCAGCAGGACATCGAGCGTGCGCTGGGCGGTCAGTACAGGCGTGA
The DNA here is from genome assembly GCF_059552495.1 of Methyloversatilis sp. S146-33. Next base: position 236,874 of record NZ_JCANOT010000018.1, on the reverse strand, counting down.
CGGGATCGGGCATCGGATCAGGGCCTTCGTCCGCGGCGAACGGCTCGCCACGCTGACGCGCGAAGGCATTGTTGTAGTGCCTGCAGTTTAATCCATGCACATTGCGCAGCGACAGCGCCGCGACAGGCGACGGCAGCGATATAATCCGCGACTCGCCGCTTTAGCTCAGTTGGTAGAGCAACCGCCTTGTAAGCGGTAGGTCGTCAGTTCGATTCCGACAAGCGGCACCAGATTTATCAAGCAGATAGGCCAGTTCGCGAGGACTGGCCTTTTGCTTTCCGATCGGCATGTAGCCCTTGTGTAGCCGGTTTCTACAACTCTGTCGCAGCGGGAGAGTGATGTCCGACGAATCAGAAGGGAAGCTTGACGCGAGTGTCGGCGAGGCGCTGATGAACTGGCATACGGTCGAATCTGCGCTGTGCTGCATCTTCGAATTCTATGTGACCAGAAGAACGTCGGCCGATGGCCCCACGGTCGCAGCGGAGGCGTTTTGGTCACTTGAAGGATTTGGGCCTCGTTTGCGAATGACGGACGCTGTCGTCAAGTACGCCGAGAGCGACCCTGATGCACGGAAGGAGTGGGAGCGTCTTGTAGAGCGCACCCGACGAACTTCGACGCAACGAAATGCACTCGCCCACGGATCCAAGGCGGTGGTGTTTAGTAGTGATCGAAAGGAGTCACGCTTCGTCCTACTGCGACGGCAATCGGCGAGTATCCCGGAACGATCGAATGTCTTGGAGGCCCACGAGATCAATCGGATGGGTGAGAACTTCGGTGAGCTTGGGGTCGACTTGATGATTTACTGGCACCGTCGGCAGGGGCTCCCGGAGTTCGAGCGATCAATGCAAGAAGCGAGAGACCACCGTCGAAAAAACCCTCACTTGAAGCTGAAGGGTGGCCGCTCTATTCAGATTCTGGTGGAGAGTGCGGAAGGGTCGCAAGGCGATCCGCGATAACGCGGTAGGCGATGGGCTCGCTGAACTTCGTGGGCACTCCACCGTCCGGCGAAGGCAAAGGCTCGTAATTCTCGGCCCAAGTACGGAATTGCTCCGAACGCTGGATATAGGCGTCGACGGACCCGGCCACGCGAACGGCCAGCCGCTCGGCCTGCTCGCGCGTTGCAACGGTGCCGCTTTCCGCCAGCATCGCCACCAGTTTGTCCAGGTTGTCAGGCATTCCGCCCTCCCGAAAGATGCGCGCTTAGCTTACCGCTTCCGCCAGCCCTCACCATAGGTCGCCTTGATATACGCCTCTTCGGGCGCGAAGCCCATCGCGTGCAGCTTGCTGTCACGCTCGGCACGCGTGTTCATGTCGGCGGGAGACTCCGTCTTCCGATAGACCCGCGGGGCGGCTACGCCCTCGAAATTCCAGTCGGTCCACCAGCGCACCACGGACCGGTTGAAGCTCTCGCACACCAGATCGGCGTCGGCCTTCACGACATCGTCGCGCACGCTCTTCTGCGTGTCGTCGGCGCCCAGCTTCCCGGGCGTGCCCTCGGTGCTGGCCGTCTGCGACAGCACGACTTTCGCGATGGCGCGGTCCATGTACTGGCACATGGCGCCGTAATCGGCGGTGCCGGTGCGCGAAGCCTCGATGAGGTCAACGACGAGGTTGTCGGGAATGATCACGCCGCTGTCGGTGGCGATCGCGTCGAGCACCTTGCGCGCCTCGGCAATCGTTTCTGTGTCATCCATCATGCCGGACGGCACCGTGGCCTTCGTGGTCGGCTGACCGAAGCGCTCCAGGAACACCAGCCAGAACTTGACGCCGTTGCGCTTGAAGAACACCGGCCAGTAGATCGAGTGTGCGAGGCCGAGGCCGTAGGGGTCGTCATGGCTGTCGCCGCCGGCGGTCATCGTCCAGAACTTCCGGTCCGGCATTTCCTCCAGCGTGCCGCCGTTGCGCAGCAGGTAGAGCGCGCCGCTGTGCCCGAAGCGGAAGCGCGCGCGGTCGCGCACCTTCACGTCAGCGATGCGCACGCGGTCCGGGCCCGGCGCCCACATCACTTCACCGATGCCCCAGCCGTAGAACACGCTGAAGAGCGCCTTGTCCGTGATGTCGTCCCAGCTGATCGCCTTCAGGTCCATGCGCAAGGCCTCGGCCGCTTCCTCGGCGCGCGCATCCTCGGCGCCAGGCTCGACGACCCATTCCTTCGACACGACAGCGGTGCGCCGCTGCTGCAGGGTGCTGCGCACCTGGTCATCGCGCAGCAGTTCCTTGTAGATCGCCAGCTGCCCGATGCCGCCGCCCTTCGTCTGGATGATGGTGTCGGTCGGCGCGAGCACGTCCATGTAGCCGTTCATGCGCGCGCCGACGTTCGCGAGGGCGCCCATATGGTCGGGCCTTGCGATCTCCAGCGTTTCGAGTTTGGCCGGCGCGTCTGCCGTGTCGGTGCTGCTCATGTATCAGTCTCCAAGGTGCGGCCGGTTGCCGGCCTGCTGCTGGTCGTCCTGCTGATGGCTGTCCGCGAGAATGGCGGCCAGTTCGTCGTCGGTGTATTCGGCGGCCGTGCGTGACTCGTGCCGGACGGGGGGCGCATCAGGGTCGCCGCCCAGCGCGACGCGTTCGGGCTTGTCCAGTCCCAGCAGGCGGGCACGCCTCTCCATGATCTTCAGGATGCGGTCGACGGCTGTGGCGTTGCCTCTCTTGGCTTTGCCCCACAGGTAGGTCTGCATGGCGTCCAGTCGGTCAAGCTCCAGCGTGCGGATCTCGTCCGCCAGCTCGCTGCACTTGGCGAGGTTGCGGGTCAGGCCGCGTTTCACCAGCTTGTGCGCGTTGCCCAGGCTCATGTTCAGCGCCTTGGCGATCTCCCGATAGCTGGCGCCGGTCCGCCGAAGGTCCAGCGCTCGTTCTTCCAATTGAGCCGTGGTGACGGCCTCGGCTCCGGTCTTGCACTTCATGGCCTGTTCATCCTCGGTAGCGTTCATCGTGCCGGTGCCGCTTGATTCGAGGCGGCGCGAGCCTCGCGGTCCTGCATCTTCGTCAGCACTGCGTCGATACCCGGGCGGGTCAGGCCCCAGCGATGGGACAGACGCATGACGCTGGCGCCGTCCTTCCACTCCTGGAAGATCAGGGCATTTCGCAGGTCGATGGTCGCGTTGCGCTCGATCGGCAGGGAGAGCGTGCACCGCGGGTACTCGGCGGCCAGCTTCTGCGCGGCTTCGAGGCCGATGGCGAAGGCGATGGGGTGCTGTCGGTCGATGTGCTCGGGCACGTAGAGGTCGCGGCCACCCCAGCGGCTCACCAGCTCAAGGCAGGCGGGCAGGCCGATCACGGCGGCGATTTCCTTCACGATCTTCTGCAAGGTCTGGGGCTCCTGGTTTGGTTGGTCGTGCATGCGGTCACCGTCCCGTCTTGCGCGCCTCGCGGCGCAGCTCGCGTGCCAAGGTCTGAGCGGTTCGGTGATCGATGTTTGCCTGCACCGGCGACAGGCCAGGCATGTTGAAAGTCGCGCGCACGCCGGCCTGTGAGGCGCTGGCGGCGGGGGATACCCGACCGGTCCGCGGGATGCGGGTGACTGCTCCGCCGCTCGAATAACCCCGCAGCGCCTTGACGCCGTTGCGGTTCAGGCTGTCGAGGAAGGCACGCATGCCGGCTTGCTTGACGACCTCCTGCCGCAGCACGTACTCGCCGGCATGCACGACGCCCGCCGGATCGAACTTCCCGCCCGGGCCGGTGTAGCCACCGGTCGCCCAGCTACCCGAAGCACCGGACCCGCTGCTGGTAGGTGCGGAGGGGGCGGTACCGGATCCAGCGGGGGCCGGCGCCGGCAGTTTCGGAGCGCTCAGCGCGGCCAGCTGGTCCTTCAGCATCTTGATGCTCTTCTCCGCCTCGCTGATGTCGAGGCTCAGCGTCACGGGCTTGGCCAGCTCGGCTTTGAATGTGGCGATCCGCTCCTCGGCAAGCTTGATCTGCTGCTCGATGGCGGTGGCCTCCTTCTCCAGCTGAGCGGCTTCGCCTTCCTTCTGCTTGGCCTGCGCCTCGCCGATCTTCTCCTGCACGCGGGCCAGTTCTTCGAGCGCACGCGCCGCCGCGTCGTCGTCCTTGATCGCATCGGCCGCCCGCTCGGCACGTGCTGCCAGCTTCGCGGCGTCCGCGGCCAGCTTGGCAGCCTTCTGAAGGTCGCCGTCGCGTGCGGCCACCTGGGCGGCGCCTGCGGCCAGCGTGGCGCGCGCCGTGAGGCTGCTGGCGGCACGCGTGTTCATCTCTTCGCGTGCCCCCTCCGACATGCCGGCGCCGCGCCGTTGCGATGCGCGGTCGCGCAGGTTATCGGCCGATGCCGCCGCGTCGATCCGGATCTTCGCCGCTTCGTCGCGAGCCTTCTGCGCATCAGTCAGGGACTTCTCGAACAGCTGGCGCAGCTTGTCGGCGGTGGATTCTTCCGCGCGCAGCCGGTCGTTCATCGCGTCGCGGGCGATCTTGTTTCGCTCCTCGGCGACTTGCTGCTCGTTCTTCAGGGTGTCCGCCGAAGCCTTGCCGGTGGCCACCGCCTTCAGCTTCTCCAGCTTCTGGATCTCGTTCGCGAGCTTGCGCTCGATCTCCAGGCGCGCGTTCGCTTCGCGTTGGGGCTTCTGGTCGTCCGCCTTCTGCGATGCCAAGGGTTCCTTGGCGATGGCGATGACCTCCCGCTGCATCTTCTTGTATTCCTCGGTGGCGCCCTTGAAGTCGAAGGACCGCAGGCGATCGAGCACGGCCGCGGTGCCCTTTGCCGATGCGCCAAGCGCGCGAACGAAGCGGCCGAAGATGTCGACCGCGTTCATCGCGACGTCGAGGACGGGCTTCAATTCCTTGGTGGACGCTGCGAGGGAATCAACGCTGCTCCCGACGGCGATGATGGCGTTCGCCATCCCGGCGGTGACGCCCGTTCCCTTGTCCAGCGCTCCAACGAACTCGGTGATGGAGTTGTTCAGCAGGATGAAGGCTTGGCCGACCGTCACCGGCAGGCCCTTGAAGTCCGAGGCGACACGGCCGGAGACCTTCAGCACTGCGCGCGCAAGTCGCTCCGTCGTCAGCTCGCCATCGGCGCCCAGCTTGCGCAGTTCGCCACGGGTGACGCCCAGGCCTTCGGCGATCGCGTCGGCGAGCGCGGGCGTTTGCTCGAGGATCGAGTTCAGTTCCTCGCCGCGAAGCGTGCCGGATGCAAGGCCCTGCGTGAACTGCACCAGCGCAGCGCTTGCGCCCTGCGCGCTTGAACCGGACAGCGCAATCGCCTGATTCACCGTCGTGATGAAGCCGATGATCTCCTGCGAACTCAGGATGCCCTGCAGGCTGGGGGCGATCTGCGAGTACAGGTTCACCGTGTCCTGCAGTGGCGCACGCGTCTCGTCCGCAGCCTTTCTCAGGGCCTGCTGCACTTGCTCGAAGTCGCCGGTCGCCCGGGTGGCCAGCTTCAGCCGCGCGGTCATGCTGCTGTAGGCGTCGGCGATGTGCACGAACTCGCGCGTGGCGACGCCCAGGGCGGCCACTGGCAGGGCGCGCGCTGCCAGCGCCTGCAGGCCTGCCAACTCGGAACCGATCGTGCTGACGCTGCCCTTCGCGCGCTCGATACTCTTCGCGTCGGCCTCGAAGCCCCTGAGTGTCTGGCGAACGCGCGCCGCACCCTGTTGGAAGTCGGCGTCTTCGAGAGTCAGCCGGAAGTTGATGTCGCCTTTGCCTTTATTTGCCATCAGAGTGGATCTCCAATGCGATCAGGTAGACGCGCCAGGGGTATCGCCAGACGCCGGCGTGGCCATGTGTGACGAGGGCGAGGGCGTTGCGCTCGATCTGTCGGGCGACTGAAGTAGCTGGCGCGCGATGGACGCTTGCGCCGCTGCCACCGCCGCCCGAACCCGAAAAAAACCGGGGTTCAGTGCGCGGGCGGCTTCGCGGATCGGCTCGATCTGACTGGGCGCAAGGTCGTCGAATGCCTCGCGCGGCATGTCCGACATGCGAACGAGGTCGTCGACGCTGCAGTCCTCGAAGACGAATTCGCCAGCCACGTCGATGGTCTTGCTGCCGCTCTCGATCTCGGTAACCCAGTCGCGGACTTCGCCGACGGTCAGTTCTCGAACGGTGACCGTGCGCCCGTCGACGTCGATCTGTTTGGTTGCGCTCATGCGTGTCTCCAGTTGGTTTGCGGGTGCCGGCCGCGCCTTCGGTGGAAGCGAAGAGGTGAAGGCCGCCGGCTGTCGGGGTTGCTTTTGATGAACTGGGTGACTCGCCGACTGATACCCAGTCCCGAGGCTTTCGCCTCGGGCACCTGACCCGCTGCTCGCGCAGCAGGCGATCGGTTCGGTTACTGTCTGGAGAGCGCCGGCCAGAGGGCGCCCAGGCTCTTGAACTCGGTCAGCAGATGGTTGTGCGCCGACATCCATTGCTTCGTCGTGTAGGTAGCCACGACACCGCGAATACCGCCGCCGACGACTGCAGCGCTTTCCGCCAGGCTGAAGGGGCCAATCACGGGAAGCCGCATATCGACGCTGCAGCTCGTTGCCGGCGGGCATGCCTTGCGGTGGTCCAGCATGGCGCCGATGGCTTTGACATTTGCGAAGGCGTCGGCGGCCCTCTGCGCGGCCGCGGTGTATGCCTCGTCCGCCGCTGCCAATTCGGCTTTGAGCCATTCGCCCGTCGCCTCGATCAAGTCCTGTTCGGCATCCTCGATCGCGCCTTGGGCCTCGGACAGTCGGCGTTCGAGGCCGGCGCGACCTTCGGTGATGTGGCGCGCGTTGAACTCAGCCGCAGCCGCTTCGATTTCCAGATCGGAAACTTCCTTGCGCGCCTCTTCCAGCGCTTCGAGGGTGGCCTCGCCCAGCATCACGCACGCGCTCATGTCCACCAACCGCTCGCGGGCCTTCGCTAGCAGCTGCGCGTCGAACACCGCCGGCTGTACGTTCATCGCATCGCTGATGCGCTGTGCGTTCTGCCGCGCCTCTTCCAGCCGCTCGGCGGCTTCCTGGACTGCTTTCTTCGTTTCCTTCGTGGTCGTCATCGTGGTTCCTTCGGGTGTGGGTTGTGTGGGGTGGTGATCGGCTATCCGTCGAAGCCTCGGTCGCGATGGCCGCGGTAAATCGCGTCGCGCGGTATCGCCTGGTCGCGCACCGGTCCGTATCCATCGCCGGGCACGAAAAGTGTTCTGTGGTGGATGTACCGAAGCCGGACTTCACCGGTCGGGCCATTGCGGTGCTTGCGCAGCAGCAGCTCGCCGACGCCTTGCCACTCGGGGGCGCTGTTCGTCATCTCCTCCCGGTGCAGCATCAGCACGATGTCGGCGTCCTGCTCGATCTCGCCGGAGTCGCGCAGGTCGTGCAGCTGGGGGCGCCTGTCGCTGCGACTCTCGACGCCGCGGTTCAGCTGGGCGCAGGCGATGATCGGCACGGCGAGTTCCTTGGCCAGCGCCTTGAGGCCTCGGCTGATGTTGCCCAGCTCCTGCGTCCGGTTCTGGCCTTCGCCGCGCATCAGGCCGATGTAGTCGACGACGATCAGGTGCAGGCCGTGCTTCCTCGCGAGGCGCTTCGCGCGTGCCCGCAGGTAGGCCAGGGTGATGGCGGGCTTGTCGTCGATGAACAGCCGCTGCCGGGCGGCCTCGCCGGATACCCGTGTGAGCGCCGACCAGTGATCGTCGTTGCGCGTGCCGGCGCGCATCGCATGAACGCTCACCCCCGACCGCTGCGCCATTACGCGCATGCTCAGTTCGCGCGCCGGCATCTCCAGCGACATGAACAGCGCCGTGCGTCCTGCTCGCGCGGCGTGATCGGCAATGCCGAGGGCGAGAGCGGTTTTCCCTACGCCAGGGCGAGCGGCCAGGATGATCAGCTGGCCGGGCTCGAAGCCACCGGTCAGCGCGTCCAGGTCGGGGAGGCCGGACGGCAGGCCGGTAATTCCGCCGCCGTTCGCGCGATCGTTGATCAGCGCTATCGCCTCGTTCATGGAATCGGCGAGCGACAAGGGTTCGTCGCGCTCGCTGTCGATGGCTTGCGCTGCGACCCGCTCCAGACCGGCAGCGAACTCGTCGTGCGATAGCGCTCCAGCTGCGTAGGAGAACGCCAGCGCTTCTGTCTCCCCTTGGCCCATGCGCCGGTATGCCCGGTCGCGAATCGTGGTCGCGTAGGCCCGGATGTTCGCTGCACTCGGCGTGCTGTTCGCGATCTCGCCCAGGTAGGCCAGACCGCCGCAGCGCTCCGCCTCTCCGGACTGCTCCATCGCCGCATGCACCGTCACCACGTCGGCCGGCTTGCCGGCGCGGATCAGTGCGGCGATGTGGGTGAAGATCCTGCGATGGTCGTCGCGGAAGAAGTCGACGTCCGTGACCGTGCCTTCGATGCGGTCCCATGTGTCGTTGCTCAGCAGCAGGGCACCGATCAGCGACTGTTCGGCCTCGATCGAGTGCGGCGGCAGCTTCAAGGCAGGCGCGTTCATGCCGCGCTCCTGTGGTACTTGCCTTCGATGCACTTCGCGAAGTTCTGCGGCGACACCAGCCAATCCAGGCTCACGACAAACGGGTCACGACCATTCGCCGGTTGCGTCTGGCCGGTCAGGAACTCGGATCTCGCGCAGTAGGCGAAGAAGCGCTGCCACCACTCGACGTTCTGCCGCTGCTCGTCCTCACGCCAGCGGGCTTGCAGGTGCTTGACCCGTGTGCCGCTCCACACGCGAACACGGGTACCTGTGGGCAGTGCTTGGTGGTAGAGGTCGATGATCTGCTGATGCGGGCAGTCAGGGATGCGGTGTTCAGGCTTGGCCTGAGCACCACCGATGTCGAGAGACATCGGTTCACTGGCGGTTCTTGATGGTTCACTGATGGTTCGGGTCGCATGGGTGCGGCCCGTCTCGCCGCATGGATGCGACCCGTCTTGTGCATCGGTGCGACCCGTCGCATCGGCGCTACCCGTCGCATGGGTGCGACCCGTAGGGGTAGCGTCTATGCGACCCGTCAGCGCACGCAGATTGATCTGGTACTGGCGAGTTGCGCCGGGCTTCCCCCCTTCCTCGTTGCCGATTACTGCGAGGAATCCGGTACTGATCAGACCGTGCACCACGCGCTGAGCCTGCGACCTTGAAAGCCGAGTCTTCATCGCGATCGACGACATCGACGGCCAGCATCGGCCCTCGTCGTCGCTCCAGTCGGCGAGGGCGAGGAGGGCGAGCAGATCGCTCCCGCCGCTTGGGTAGGCATCCCAGACCATGGCCATGATGCGAATCGACATCAGACGCCCGCCTTTCTGGCGATCCCGCGCATGGCCCGTGCGTATGCCTCCGGCGTGGCGTCAGGGTGGCGTGCGATCCACTCGGCCTTCCGTCGCTCGTAGCCCTGCGCTGCCCGCTTCGGTCTGGCGACAGTCTTCGCGGCCTGAGTCTGCCGGCGGACCTTCACTTCACGCTCCGCAGCATGTACGCGCGAACGCGGGCGATGACCGACGATGCCCAGGACTGCGGCAGCACCACGGCGCCCGACTCGTTCAGCGGAAGGAAAGCGCGGCGCGGGATGACCGATTTCTTCGCGAAGACGATCGCGCCGTTCGGGCCGGGGAAGATCAGGAACTTGCCCTTCTTCGGCAGGATGACGGCGCCGAACTGATGCACGGCGGGGATGCTGGCGCCGTTCTTCGCGCGGAGGTTCGTTCCAACGGTGACGCCGTCGGGGTCGGCCTTGTAGGTGATGCTCCGCTGCAGCCGGCCGGTGTCGCGCAACGGCTGACCAGGGCGACCGGCCTTGTTCGCTGCCGCTTGCTCGCGGCCGGTGCGGCTCAGCTTTCCGCCGTTGTCGGTGCGCCGCAGCCCGCGGAACTTCAGCGGTGCCCACGGCTTGCCCCAGGGGTCGCGCCCGGACGTGAAGCCCAGGTCGACCAGCGTCTTAAGGCCTGCGCCGACGCTGCCGTACAGCCTCGATGACTTGCTGGAGCCCAGCAGCCGCTGCAGCTTCCGCTCGGCGCCCTCGCCAGTGACTTCGACCTCGATCGACATGGTCGGGCCTCAGGCGCTCTGCGCGGCGGTTTCGGGGTGCTGGGTAGCCTCGCCGGAAACGAGGCGGTCTATCTCGTCAGCCGGCCAGAGCAGCCGGCGGCTACCGGGGATCTTCCGCGGCTTGACGCCGTGGAAGTGCCCCTTCAGGCAGAACTGTTTTCGATACGTCTCCGGCTGGTGCCGCGTTACGGCAGCGGCTTCGTCCGTGGTGTAGAGGCGGGGTGCGCTCATGCTGAACTGTCCTCGTCGGGTAATTAGACGGTTTCAAGTTCATCAGCATGCGGACACCCCAAACAGGGGAAAAAACCAGACGCGAATTATTCCCCCGTCTCGGCTGTGCTTCGATCAGTCGTCGACAGCTCCGCCAAGATCTGGTCGATATTGGGATTCATCTTGCCAATGGGTACCTGCACATTGTCGGCTCGGCAGTAACGCGCCTCCCTATTGCCCCACTGGCATATCCACATGACTCCGTGGACGATCAGTCCGAACTCGCCTCTTCGAACACGGGCTTCCTTGTGCAGAAGGATTCCTAGACGATTGCTTCCCCCTGCATCGCCCTGAATGACCATGATTTTGTTGAAGTCTGCCGTGGCGGCTCTCGCTGTTTCGCTGTTCGCTTGGCGACGGATGTACCTGCCAGACTCCTCTGGGTCGTCGCGCGAACCGACGCCGATCGCCTCGGCCGCTTGAGCTCGTATGTCTGTGATCCGTAGGCCTTCACTGTCTTGCACCAAGGATTCACAAATCAGTTCATGCAGCAGGTATGCGACGCTCTTCGGCTCGTTCTTGGGCCGCCCTCTGCGCCTGACTGGCGTTGTCTTTTCGAGGAAGTCCTTTGGAAGAACCCCGCTGACCGTCGCGACATAATCCCCGTTGTGCGTCGTCAGCAAACCAGCGTAGGGCACGGATCCATCGGCCAATGGATTTGCATAGTGAGCAAGTACCCGAAGGGGCTCTCTCTTCTTTGGCTCGTTCATGAATTTATCTGATTGGATTGGCCTGAGGCCTCGCTGCCGAGCACCAGAGCGCGCACGCGCTCGCGCTCGGTGTGCCAGGTGGTGCCAGCTGCCGCAAGCCGATCGAACAGGAACGCGATCTGTTCGCCGATCTGGTCGGCGTCTTCCTCCGCGATGTAGTCGGCCAACGTGACCGACCATGTTCCGCCGTCGGCCTGGATGTTGAAGGCCGTACCGAACTGCAGCACCTGCGCCGCCTGGGCGCGGTGCATCGCAGGCGTCGCCGCGCCGTAGGGGTCGAGATAGTGCGGCTCGACCCACACCAGCGCGTCGCCGTCGCCGAACACGAAAGCGGCAGCCTTGTAGAGGGTGTCCCGTTCGGTCTTCACGATGACCAGCGCGCCAGCGCTCCAGCGGCTGGCCACCTCTTCCACCGTCGGCACGTTCCCGGCGCCGTCAGTCGGCGTAGACGACCGCCGCGCCGTGTTTTGCCTTCAGCACCGCGCGTGCTGCCTGTGCGCGTTCGCGCGAGCTGAACCACGGGCTCCGGTGCTCCTGCCCGTCCTTCACGTACAGCACGGCGAAGCGCTCGATACCTCGCGCCTTCAATGCCTGGCGAGCCTGCCGGCGAAGCGCTGCGCGTGATCCTTGGGCGCGTGATCGGAACTCGATCAGGCTTTCCATCGGAACGCCGAAGCGGCTGTGCAAGCGATCGATGTCGGCGCTGGATGCGCGGCGACCGATGACCAGGCAGATGGGGCCGTCCTCGGCCTGCTCGTGCCCGCACTGGTCATCCGTCCACCACCCGATCAGCATCGGGTCGCCGGGGCGGCAGAGGAACAGACGGCGGTCGCCGAAGGCACCGGACACAGGCGGGAAGGGGGCTACTCCGATTTGAATCGCCATGGCTTGAATCCTCCGGTTAGATGACGCTGCGGTATTGCAGAACACCGACGACGCGGCCGATCAGCTTGATTCGGTGCGCCTCGCTGGCGGGGAGAGTGTCCGACCCGCGAACCGGGTCGGCGTAGTAGGCGATGACCTCGCCGCCGATGCCCAGCGCGAGCGATCGGACGTACTGGCGACCGTCGATCTCGAAGGCGTAGATCGCGCCACCGGTGCCGATCTCGTCGCAGGGTTCGATCTGCAGCAGGTCGCCCTCTTCGATCTTCGGGGACATGGAGCCGTCAGGCATGCGGCCGGTGATCTGCGTTGCGCGGTCGCTGAAGTGTTCGAACAGGGCCGGGGAAGGCAGGATCGGCGCTGGCCTGCTGGTGGTGGTGATATGGTTTCGCTCAGCCATGGGGGTTACCTCTGTACAGGTGCTTCATGGTCAGGGGCTGCTCGATGTTGACGCATCGTGCGGCCCCGCTCTTGCCGGCTACCGGCCGGCGCGGTGACGCTCGCTCAGGTGCTCGAAACGACGCGCAACGAGGTCGCCACCTCGTCGGTCCTCGGCTGCTCGATGCCGGCTTGCTCCAGCATCCAGCCCTCGATCTTCGTGTGCCACATGCGCAGCAGGTCCAGCGGCCTCTGTCGATAGTGCTTTTCCGCGATGGCGGACGGCTTGTGTCCCATGATCTGCGCGACGATGCCGGCCGGCACCTCCACCCACTCCGACAACGTGCCGAAGGATCGGCGCAGCCCATGCAGGCTGAGCGGCGGCAGTCCGGCAGCGTTCAGCGCCTTGTTGTGCGCGATGCGCGGCTCCTGCAGTCGGCCAGACGCTGCCGTCGGGCTGCTGAACACCCAGGGGAGCGCACGCGCTGCGCGCTCTTTCGCCTTCTCCTCGTCCTCCCCGCGCATGGTGCGCACCCGCCTCGCCTCTGAATCGTGTCGCTGTTTCAGGTCGCGCAGCAGGCTCGCAACGTATGGGGTGAGGGGGATGGTGCGCACGCCCTCGACCTTGTCGCGGATGGTGAGGCTGTTCCACTGGAAGTCGACGTCGGTCCAGCGCAGGCCGGCCAGTTCTTCGCGTCGCGCGCCGGTCAGCAGCAGCGCCTGCAGATAGGCGGCATGCACAGGGTTCGCGAGGGCTCGCACCTTCTCGAACCACAGCGCCAGCTGCTCGCGCTGCATGCAATCCGTCTTCGGCTTCGCCCGCGGCAGGACATCGCGGGCCATGTTGCGGGAGCAGGCGTCCGCGTGGGTGATGGTGGCGAACTTATCTGAAGTGGCAGCCCAGCCGATGAAGGCTCGCAGCGCCCGGTAGGTCTGGGCTGCGGTCGTCGGGGCACGCTCCGTCAGCGGCTCAAGCCATTGGCGCACGGCCTTGGCGTCCAGCTCGCTCATCTTCAAGGAAAGCAGGGGGTGAAGCGGGCCAGGCTGAACCACATCCGATTCACCCGTCCGCCTGCCGCGCCGGCGCGGTTCGCCGCCGGCCTTCGCCATCGCCAGATGGTTGCGCAGGTGGCGGTCGCCCCATTTCGGTGTCCGCGCCTCGATGTAGGCCCGCCAGACCTCGCCGACGGAAACTTCGGCCGTCTTCGCCTTCTCGCGCTTGGCGGTGATGTCGGCCAGACGCGCGGCGCGCTCCTCACGCGGGTCGATGCCCTGGTCGACCAAGGTCTGCAGCCGGCGCGCTTCCGCTCGTGCGTCGTCGATGTTCCAGGCGCGCGAGTCGCCGATCGTGAGGCGGATCGTCTGCCGGTGCAGCTTCGTCTCGAAGACGAAGGACTTGGCGCCGGCCGCGGTCACCCGGACGGCGAGGCGCGGGGCTTCGGTGTCCCACAGAAACGCCTGCTTTACGCCCTCAGGGCACGTGAAGCGGCGGATGCGGTCCGGGGTCAGGCGTTCGCGTTGCAAGGCGTCTCCGGTGGCTGATTTGGGCTTTGTGTAGCCCGCATGTAGCCATCTTAGGGGAATGTCGCGGGATGTCAAGAAACGCGACAGGCGCTAAAGCAACTGAAATATATGGGTTTTCGGAACAAGCTGAACGTGCGCGAACTACTATGAACGCCGTTTTTTGCCGTCTTGTAAGCGGTAGGTCGTCAGTTCGATTCCGACAAGCGGCACCAATAAAGAAAGGCCGATTCCTTCGAATCGGCCTTTTTCATGTGCGTCGCCGCTGCGTTCAGCAGGGCGTTCAGCGCTTCTGTTCCGGGCCGCGCGCAATCAGCATGTCGGCGACGGTGCGGATGGACGGCCAGTCCTTCATCGCCTCGACGGCCGGCCCGAAGCCGGCGGCGGCCGACTGCTGCAGCGCCTGTTCGGCCATTGCCAGCATATTGGCCGAATAGCTCTTCATCGCCTCGCTCTGCAGCGTGACGAAGTTCTGGTACAGCGCGTCCGGGCTGTTCGGGTCGGCGGCTGCCGGCGCGTCGGCGTCGGCAGCGGGCGCCGCGCCCTGCAGTACGGCGAAAACGAAGCGCCCGAGCGCGCGCTGGGCCTCGGCCGAATCGGGATTGCCGAAGAAGTCCGGGTCCAGCGTGATCGCCGGGGCGGCATCGCCCTTGCGGCACTCGATGCGGCCGTCGGCGGCCAGGCGGATGCGCAGTTCGGAAGTGCTCATCTGAGGTCTCCTCAAGCGGTGTAGCGGGCGTCCGGCAACGGTGCGCCCGCATCGTCGGTGGTGAAGGCGCGCAGGCCGCTGTCGTCGGCCTCGAACCAGCAGGCGCGGTCGCGCCAGTCGGCCAGCACGTGGCGCACGCAGGGCCTGCCATCGACTTCGTGCAGATGACGGGCCGGCCGGTGCGTGTGACCGTGGATCATTCGCGCGACGTCGTGGTGGCGGAACATCGATGCGATCGCCTCGGCGTTGGCGTCCATCAGGTATTCACCCTTGCCGGCCGTGGCTTCCTTGCTGCGCCGGCGCATGTCCTCGGCGATCGCATGGCGCTCGGCCAGCGGTTTCGCGAGGAAGGCGGCCTGCCACTGTGGGTTGCGCACCATCTGGCGGAACTGCATGTAGGGCAGGTCGTCGGTGCACAGCGTGTCGCCGTGCAGCAGCAGCGTGGGTTCGCCGCCGATGTCGGCGATCAGCCAGTCGCCATGGATGCGCGCACCGGTGGCCGCAGTGAAGCCCGCGCCGAGCAGAAAGTCGCGGTTGCCAGGCAGCACGTGCAGTTCGATGCCGCGCTCGTGCAGCGCCCGCAGCGCACGGACCACCGGACGCACCGCCGGGTCGTCGACGTCCTCGTCGCCAGCCCAGGCCTCGAAGAGGTCGCCGAGCAGGAACACGCGTTGCGCGTTGCGCGCGCGACCTTCGAGCAGTGCCACGAAGGCCGCGTTCAGTGCAGGCGTGGCGGCGGACAGATGAAGATCGGAACAGAGCAGGTCCATGCCACGCACGCGGTGTTACGCCACTTCGGCGCGTTCGATCACCACGTCTTCCTTCGGCACGTCCTGGTGGAAGCCGGAGCGGCCGGTGGCCACGCCCTTGATCTTGTTCACCACGTCCATGCCTTCGGTGACGCGGCCGAACACGCAGTAGCCCCAGCCGTCCTGCGACTGTTCCTTGTCGAGAAACAGGTTGTCGCCGACGTTGATGAAGAACTGGGCGGTCGCCGAGTGCGGGTCCGAGGTGCGCGCCATGGCGATGGTGCCGACCGTGTTCGAAAGGCCGTTGCCGGCTTCGTTCTTGATCGGGGCCTGGGTGTCCTTCTGCTTCATGCCGGGCTCGAAGCCGCCGCCCTGGATCATGAAATTGCCGATCACGCGGTGGAAGATGGTGTTGTTGTAGTGACCGGCCTCGACGTAGGCGAGGAAGTTGGCGACTGTCTGCGGGGCCTTTTCGGCGTCCAGTTCGAGCGTGATGACGCCGTGATTGGTGTGCAGTTTGACCATGTTGTGTTCTCCGGTTGGGGCCGCTTGCGCGGCGGTCAGGGTTTGGCTTCGAGGACGCGGACGGACTGGATGACCACCGGCGTCAGCGGCACGTCCTGGTGCATGCCGGCGTTGCCGGTGCGCACCGTGGCGATGTTGTTCACGACTTCCATGCCCTTGATCACCTTGGCGAATGCGGTGTAGCCATAGCCGTCGCGCGACGGGTAGTCGAGCATGCGGTTATCGACCAGATTGATGAAGAACTGCGCCGTCGCCGAGTGCGGGTCGTTGGTGCGTGCCATGGCCAGCGTGCCCGGCGCATTGCGCACGCCCTTGTCGAGCGCCCGTTGCGCCTCGTTCTTCACCGGCGCCCGGGTGGCCTTCTGATTCATCTGCGGGTCGAAACCGCCGCCCTGAATCATGAAGCCGTTGATCACGCGATGGAAGATCAGACCGTCGTAGAAACCAGCTTTCACATATTCGACGAAATTGTCGACCGTGGCCGGGGCGGCTTCCGGGAACAGCTCGATCACGATGGTGCCCTGGCTGGTCTTCATTTCGACCTGCGGGTTGGCGGCGAGGGCGAACAGCGGCAGCAGGCCGGCCAGCAGGCCGAACAGGAACTTCTTCATGCGGGTGACTCCGTGTGTGTGGGAAGCGTGAAAGACAGGTGGAGCGGCGGCCGGTTCAGGCCGAGCCCTCGAAGACGATGCGCCAGCGGCCGTTTTCCTTCTGCCAGTACTGCTGCTTGCGCATCACATTGCTGAGATTATCGCTGCGGTAGTCCTGTTCGAAGGTGACGACCACCAGGTGGTCCCGGCCGGGATTGCGGAAGGTGCTCAGATTGCGCACGCCCACCTTGATCCATTTCTTCGCCGCATTGACCTCGCGCTTGTTCTGCGCGAAGGCGTCGAAATTCTTGCCGTCGGCGCTGAACTGCGGCGAGTAGTGCGACAGCAGGCGGTCGGTGTCGCGGCTTTCCCAGTCGACGCGCCACTGCTCGAGCGCGCGGTTGAATTCGGCGCGCTCGGCCTGCCAGTCGTCCAGCGTCAGCCATTCGACCTGGTCGCTGATCACCACCGGTACCGATGCGCCCTGTACATATCCGTTCAGCGCCTGGAAATCCGGATTGGCCAGCACGACGCAGCCGTCCGAGGCGCGCGGCGGGCGTGAGAAGGTGTCCGACGGCACGCCGTGCAGCCAGATGCCGTGGCCGTTGCGGCCCTGCTTGCGGTCCCAGGCGTTCGGATAGTTGATCGGCAGCGCGCCGGCGCCATAGAAATCGGTCAGCTTCTCCGGCGGCAGGAAGCCGGTCACCTGATAGACGCCCAGCGGCGTCTTCTTGTCGCCCTCACGCATTTTCTCGATGCCGAGGCGACCGTGCGACACATACCAGTCGGCGACGAAGCGCGGCTTGCCGTCGACGTTCTCGTACAGGTAGAGGCGCGAACGTCGCGCATCGACCACCAGCGCGTGGCGCTGGTCTGCCGGCAGTTGCATCAGGTAGCGCGGCACGCGATCGACCGGTGGTTTGTCGCGGTAGGCGCGGATGCGCGCGATCGCCTCGTCGCGCAGGTCGGCCAGACGCTCGGCCGGCGCATTCGGCGCATTGCCTATCGTCGTCAGCGCGCTGGCGCGCGCCATCAGCAGGTCGCCGCGTATCAGGTGGGCCAGACGGAAGTTCGGCCAGATGTGGAGCAGTGCATCGACCTGTTCCAACGCGAGGTCGAGCCGCTTGCTTTCGATCTGACGGAACACCTGTTCGAGCATCGGCTCGGGACCGCCATCGGAATAGCGGACGGCGCTGCCCGACTGGCCGGAGCCGATGGCCAGCGGCACGCACAGCGAGGACAGGAAAAGGGCGTTGCGCAGCACGCGAGCGAGCGCGCGACTGCGGGCGACCGGGGCCGTGCTCATCCGCCGACCCGCTCCTGCTGGATCAGCCAGCGGCCGTCGCGGCGCACCAGCGTCAGCGTCTTGGTCGTGCTCGTCTTCAGACCGACCGCCTTGTAGTGCTGGCGGAAGGTGGCGTCGGCATGGTCGGCGGCGACGGACTTCACCTTCACGTTCTCGACGCGGACCTCGATTGCGCCCGGCTTGGCGATGCGCGAGCGGCGTTCCGCTTCCCAGGCGTTGCGGGGTTTGCCGTCCGGTACCTTGAAGTCGGCGGCGTAGTAGCCGAGGTAGCTCTTCACGTCCTTGCGCGACCAGGCGGCGGCCCAGTCCTGCACGGTGCGGGTCAGTTCGGTAACGGCGGGCGCGGCGGCTGCCGGGGTCGCAGCCTTGGCCGGCACTGCCGGCACTGCGGCGGCGGGCGCCGGTGCGGGGGCTGCCGCTGGCGCTGGTGCGGGCGCTGCCGCGGTCGGTGCCGGCGGTTTCGGTGTCTCGGCGGGTTTAGCCGCCTCGGTCTGCTTCGCCGGCGCAGCCGGCGTGCTCGGCGCGGGCGGAGCAGACGGTGCCGGCGTGGTGGTCGCTGTCGACGGCGCGGCGGCGATCGGCGCAATGGCGCGTGGCTTCTGGTTGCCACGACTGCCGTTGCCGACCATTTCGCGGATCAGGTTCAGCTTGCTCTGTGCAGCCTTGTTCGACGAATCGAGCTGCAGCGCGCGGTCGTAGGCCTGGGTCGCCATGCGGGCGTAGATGTCGCCGAGGTTCTCATGCGCCACCGCGTAGCTCGGATGGGTGCGGATGGCCATCTCGAGCGCGGTCTTGGCCTTGTCGTACTGCTTCTGCTGCGCGTACAGCACGGCCAGGTTGTTGTAGGGCTCCGGCAGTTCCGGATAGTCCTCGGTCAGCTTCTGGAATACCAAGGTCGCTTCCGGGATCTTGCCCAGCTCCGTCAGGATGAGGCCCTTGAAGAAACGGCCCTGCGGATCGCGCGGTCGCTGCGCAAGGTAGGCGTCGATCTTTTCAAGCGCCTGTTGAGGCTGCTTCAGGCGCAAGAGCTGCTCCGCTTCCTGGATGCTGTCGGCGAAGACCGGTGAGACCGATGCGCACAGCATCAGCAGGCCGGCGATCAGGCTGGAAACGAGGCGGGAGGCGGAGCGGTGCGTAAAGGCCATGTGTTAGACTTTTTGGCGTGAATGCGTCGTTTGACAACCCCGGATCTTATCAAGAAGGCGTGCCGGCGTCCTGTCGTTGCGTCTGATTCGAGTACTTGCCCGCAGAGCGGGTCTTCCCCTTCGCAGCCCTCCCGATTTACGGCCAGCCATGCTCAAGATTTACAACACCCTCACCCGCGAGAAGCAGGATTTCGTTCCGATCGAACCCGGCCGGGTGCGCATGTACGTGTGCGGCATGACGGTGTACGACTACTGTCACCTCGGCCACGCCCGCGTGATGGTGGTGTTCGACATGGTGACGCGCTGGCTGCGTGCGTCGGATTATCAGGTTTCCTATGTCCGCAACATCACCGACATCGACGACAAGATCATCAAGCGGGCGGCCGAGAACGGCGAAACGATGCGCGCGCTGACCGACCGCTTCATCGCCGCGATGCACGAGGACGCTGACGCGCTGGGCGTGCTGCGCCCGGACCACGAGCCGCGCGCCACCGAATTCGTGCCGCAGATGCAGTCGCTGATCCAGCGTCTGGAGGCGAGGGGCCTGGCTTATCGCGCGGCCAGCGGCGACGTCAATTACAGCGTCCGCAAGTTCGACGGTTACGGCAAGCTGTCCGGCAAGTCGCTCGACGACCTGCGCGCCGGCGAGCGCGTCGATGTGATCGACGACAAGCAGGACCCGCTCGATTTCGTGCTGTGGAAGCACGCCAAGCCGGCCGAGCCGGCCGAGGCGAAGTGGGCGTCACCGTGGGGCGACGGCCGCCCAGGCTGGCATATCGAGTGCTCTGCCATGAGCTCGCAGCTGCTCGGTGACCAGTTCGACATCCATGGCGGCGGCGCCGATCTGCAGTTCCCCCACCACGAGAACGAGATCGCCCAGAGCGAGGGCGCGCACGGCCACACCTTCGTCAATTACTGGATGCACAACGGCTTCGTCCGCGTCGACGACGAGAAGATGTCGAAGTCGCTGGGCAACTTCTTCACCATCCGCGAGGTGCTGCAGAAGTACGACGCCGAGGTGGTGCGCTTCTTCATCCTGCGCGCCCATTACCGCAGCCCGCTCAACTATTCCGACGCTCATCTCGACGACGCGCGCGGCGCACTGACCCGACTTTATACGACACTGAAAAACGTGCCGCCCGCCAGCCGTGCGCCGGACTGGTCGACGCCGGCCGGCAGCCGCTTCCGCGCCGCAATGGACGACGACTTCAACACGCCGGAAGCGATGGCGGTGCTGTTCGACCTGTCGGCCGAAGCCAACCGCAGCGGTGACGCCGCCGTAGCGGGCGAGCTGCGCGCGCTGGCCGGTGTACTCGGTCTGCTGGAACGTTCCCCGGAAGACTTCCTCAAAGGCCGTGCACAGGCTGGCGGTCTGGATGACGCGCAGATCGAGGCATTGATCGCGCAACGGGTGGCCGCCAAGAAGGCGCGCGACTTCGCGACCGCCGACCGCGTGCGTGACGAACTGAAGCAGCAGGGCGTCATTCTCGAAGATTCGGCCGCTGGAACGACTTGGCGGCGTGCGTAACATGGAGTTTTGCAGTCGGGCATGCGTGCGATCACGATCAAATCGGCGTGGAACGGCCACAGTGACTGCGAAGGCTGCAGCATCCGCCAGTCGGTGCTGTTCGCCGACCTGGTAGAGGCCGACTTCGCACTGCTGCATGAGCAGATAGATGACCTGGATTACCCCTCCAGCGCCGTCATCTATCACGCCGGCGCCCACGGCGACTGGCTGTTCACTTTGCGCGCCGGGGCGATCAAGCTGGTGCGCTACGGCAACGACGGCAATCAGCGCATCCTCCGCGTGCTGCGGCCGGGCGACGTGTGCGGCCTCGAAGCGCTGGTCCGACCCGGCTACGATCACACTGCGATCACGCTGGCGCCGACCAAGATCTGCCGCATCCCGCGCACGCTGATTGAAAGGTTGAACCGGGAGACGCCGCGGCTGCAGAAACCGCTGTTCGAGCACTGGTACGCCGCACTGGCCGAAGCCGACGCTTGGCTGGCCGAGCTGGCCGCTGGCCACGCCGACGTGAAGACGCGGGTGGCGCGCCTGCTGCTGAGACTGCGCACCGACGAGGCACCCGGCAGGGCGATCCGCCTCAGCCTGGAAGACATCGGCGCCATCCTCGGCGTCGCCCCGGAATCGGCCAGTCGTGCGCTCGGGTTATTGCGACGCAGCAACCTGCTCACTGACGCGGATAGCCGCTACCACTGGCGTATCGACGCTTCAGGTCTCGCCGCGCTTCTTGCGGCGCACGATCAAGAAAACTGATCCAGCGTTGCCGAATGCAATGCCTTTTCAGGGCAGGGGCCGCCGCGTCCGAACAAATCGCATCATTCGTGACTCTTATAGCAGACATAAGACCCCGTTATGGTTAAAGTGCGTCCTCCGTGAGGATGACCGCAGGCGCAGTCGGCGGTCAGCAGGGTCCGACGCATACACCTACCCGGTGGATGCCGAGTCTGTTTCAACCGTCGAACCGGGACGGCAATGGTTACCACCCTTGTCCGATTCCGGTGGATTTTGGAGAGCGTCGCAATGAAAGTCGTCCTGTCGCCGGAGCAGCTGAACTCCGGAGAGATCCCCGTTCCGGCCTGGGTCAAAAACCGCAAGCTGGTGAAATGGGTTGCCGAGATCGCGGCGCTGACCAAGCCCGCCGCGATCCACTGGTGTGATGGTTCGCAGGAGGAGTACGACCGCCTGTGCGCCGACATGGTCGCCGCCGGCACCATGCGCCGCCTGAACCCCGAGAAGCGCCCGAATTCCTACCTCGCCTGGTCCGACCCGTCCGACGTGGCGCGCGTCGAAGACCGCACCTTCATCTGTTCCGAACGCCAGGAAGACGCCGGCCCGACCAACAACTGGATGGCCCCGGCCGAAATGCGGCAGACGCTGAACGGCCTGTTCGACGGCTGCATGCGCGGCCGCACGATGTACGTCGTGCCGTTCTCGATGGGCCCGCTGGGTTCGCACATTTCGCAAATCGGCATCGAGCTGTCCGATTCGCCCTATGTCGCCGTCAACATGCGCATCATGACCCGCATGGGCAAGGCCGTGTACGACGTGCTGGGCGAGGACGGCGACTACGTGCCCTGCGTGCACACCGTCGGCAAGCCGCTGGCCGCCGGCGAGCAGGACGTGCCGTGGCCGTGCAACGCCACCAAGTACATCGTGCATTACCCGGAAACCCGCGAAATCTGGAGTTTCGGTTCCGGCTACGGCGGCAATGCGCTGCTCGGCAAGAAGTGCTTCGCACTGCGCATCGCCTCGACCATGGGTCGCGACGAAGGCTGGCTGGCCGAGCACATGCTCATCCTCGGCGTGCAGAACCCGCAGGGCGAGAAGCACTACGTCGCGGCCGCTTTCCCGTCGGCTTGCGGCAAGACCAATTTCGCGATGCTGATTCCGCCCAAGGGTTTCGAGGGCTGGAAGGTGACCACCATCGGCGACGATATCGCCTGGATCAAGCCGGGCAAGGACGGTCGCCTGTACGCGATCAACCCGGAAGCCGGCTATTTCGGCGTCGCCCCGGGCACCAACGACAGCACCAACGCCAACTGCATGGCGTCGCTGCGCTCCGACACCATCTTCACCAATGTCGCGCTGACCGACGACGGCGACGTCTGGTGGGAAGGCATGACGAAGACGCCGCCGGCGCATCTGACCGACTGGCAGGGCAAGGACTGGACGCCGGAAGTCGCCAAGCAGACCGGTGCCAAGGCCGCTCACCCGAACGCCCGCTTCACCGTGGCTGCCACCCAGAACCCGGTCATCGACCCGGCCTGGGATGATCCGGCCGGTGTGCCGATCTCGGCCTTCATCTTCGGCGGTCGTCGTTCGACCACGGTGCCGCTGGTGACCGAGGCGCGCAACTGGATCGAAGGCGTCTACATGGCAGCCACCATGGGTTCGGAAACCACTGCTGCGGCCGCCGGCCAGCAGGGCGTGGTGCGCCGCGACCCGTTCGCCATGCTGCCCTTCTGCGGCTACAACATGAGCGACTACTTCGCGCACTGGCTCAAGCTCGGCCAGAACCTGTCCGCGCAGGGCGGTGCGCTGCCGCGCATCTTCTGCGTGAACTGGTTCCGCACCGACGAGAACGGCAAGTTCGTGTGGCCGGGCTTCGGCGAGAACATGCGCGTGCTGAAGTGGATGCTGGACCGCGTGGCCGGCGGCGCCGAGGGTGCCGAACACCTGTTCGGCACCAGCCCGCGCTACGACGACCTGAGCTGGGCCGGCACCGAGTTCAGCCGCGAACTGTTCGAGCGCATCACCTCGATCGACATCGCCGCATGGCAGCAGGAAATCGCGCTGCACGACGAACTGTTCGATCGTCTGCAGCATCGCCTGCCGGAAGCGCTGGCCGCGGTGAAGGCGCAGATCGCGAAGCAACTCGCGGCCTGACCTTGCCGGTGCCGACCGCGGGGGTGCCGCGGTCGGCAGTTCCGGACTTCGCCAAAAAAGAAAGCCCGCTTTGCGGGCTTTCTTTTTTTCGCGTGGCGGCCGGATCAGCCGGCGAAGAAGTCCTTCATCTTGTCCATCCACGACTTGGCGCGCGGGCTGTGGCTCGCTTCGTCGCTGCGGTTGATGTCGTCGAATTCCTTCAGCAGCTCGCGCTGACGCGCCGTCAGGTTCACCGGCGTCTCGACCACGACATGGCACATCAGGTCTCCCGGGTAGCTGCTGCGCACGCCCTTGATGCCCTTGCCACGCAGGCGGAACACCTTGCCTGACTGGGTTTCGGCCGGGATCTTGATCTTGGCTGCGCCATCCAGCGTCGGAATCTCGATCTCGCCACCCAGCGCCGCGGTGGCGAAGCCGATCGGCATTTCGCAGTGCAGGTCGTCGCCTTCGCGCTGGAACACCGTGTGCGGCTTGATGTGGATCTGTACGTACAGGTCGCCGGCCGGACCGCCGCCCTGGCCGCGTTCGCCTTCACCAGCAAGGCGGATGCGGTCGCCCTCGTCGATGCCGGCCGGAATCTTCACCTGCAGCGTCTTGCTGCCCTTGACGCGCCCGGCGCCGTGACAGTCGTTGCACGGGTCCTTCACCATCTTGCCGGTGCCGTGGCACTTCGGGCAGGTCTGCTGGATCGAGAAGAAGCCCTGCTGCATGCGCACCTGGCCGACACCGTTGCAGGTGGTGCAGGTGACTGGCTTGGTGCCCGGCTTGGCGCCGGTACCGCCGCAGGTGCCGCAGTCGTCCATGGTCGGAATGCGGATGCGCGTGTCGGTGCCGCGCGCCGCCTCTTCCAGCGACACTTCGAGGTTGTAGCGCAGGTCGGCACCGCGGTAGACACCGCTGCGGCCGCCGCCACGTCCTCCCTGATTACCGAAAATTTCGCCGAAGATGTCGCCGAAGGCGTCGCCGAAACCGCCGAAACCTTGGCCGCCGCCCGCGCCGCCGCCCATGTTCGGGTCGACGCCGGCATGTCCGTACTGGTCGTAGGCCGCACGTTTCTGCCCGTCGGACAGAATCTCGTAGGCTTCCTTCGCTTCCTTGAACTTGTCCTCGGCTTCCTTGCTGTCCGGATTGCGGTCCGGGTGGTACTTCATCGCCAGCTTGCGGTAAGCCTTCTTGATTTCGTCATCGGAGGCGTCGCGGTTGACGCCCAGGATGTCGTAAAAATCTTTCTTCGCCATTCGTTTTCACCACAGATGCGCCAAAGGCACAGCGCGTCAGGAGTGCTCCTGCCGCGCTGTGCCTCGGTCGTTGAACTGCTCGCTGTCAGCGTCGGGAGCGCAGCTTACTTCTTGTCCTTCACCTCGGTGAATTCCGCATCGACCACGTCGCCGTCGTCGTCCTTGCGGCCGCCGGGTGCGGCGCCACCGGCTGCTTCACCGGCCGCGGCCTGCTGTTCGGCGTACATCGCCTCGCCCAGCTTCTGCGCGGCGGTCGCCAGCGCGGCGCTCTTGGCGTCGATCGCTTCCTTGTCGCCGGAGCGGATGGCTTCTTCCACTTCCTTCAGCGCGGCTTCGATCTTTTCCTTCTCGCCGGCGTCGACCTTGTCGCCATGCTCGGCCAGGGCCTTGCGCGTCGAATGGACCAGCGCGTCTGCCTGGTTACGGGCGTCGGCCATCTCGTGCGCGCGCTTGTCTTCTTCGGCGTGCAGTTCGGCGTCCTTCACCATGCGCTGGATCTCTTCTTCCGACAGACCCGAGTTCGCCTTGATGGTGATCTTGTTTTCCTTGCCGGTGCCCTTGTCCTTGGCCGACACGTGCAGGATGCCGTTGGCGTCGATGTCGAAGGTGACCTCGATCTGCGGCATGCCGCGCGGTGCCGGGGCGATGCCTTCCAGGTTGAATTCGCCGAGCGACTTGTTGCCGCTGGCCATTTCGCGCTCGCCCTGATAGACCTTGATGGTCACCGCCGGCTGGTTGTCGTCGGCGGTCGAGAAGGTCTGCGAGAACTTGGTCGGAACCGTCGTGTTCTTCTGGATCATCTTGGTCATGACGCCGCCCAGCGTCTCGATGCCCAGCGACAGCGGGGTCACGTCGAGCAGCAGCACGTCCTTGACGTCGCCCTGCAGCACGCCACCCTGGATGGACGCGCCGACGGCGACCGCCTCATCCGGGTTCACGTCCTTGCGCGGCTCCTTGCCGAAGAATTCGCGCACCTTTTCCTGCACCTTGGGCATGCGGGTCATGCCGCCGACCAGGATGACGTCGTCGATGTCGCCGATCTTGACGCCCGAATCCTTCAGCGCGATGCGGCAGGGCTCGATCGAGCGCTCGATCAGTTCTTCCACCAGCGACTCGAACTTGGCGCGGGTGATCTTGATCGCCAGGTGCTTCGGGCCGGACGCGTCGGCGGTGATGTAGGGCAGGTTGATTTCGGTCTGCGCGCTCGACGACAGCTCGATCTTGGCCTTTTCCGCCGCTTCCTTCAGGCGCTGCAGCGCGAGGATGTCCTTCTTCAGGTCGACACCCTGGTCCTTCTTGAACTCGTCGATCACGTAATCGATGATGCGCTGGTCGAAGTCCTCGCCGCCGAGGAAGGTGTCGCCGTTGGTGGCCAGCACTTCGAACTGGTGTTCGCCATCGACGTCGGCGATTTCGATGATGGACACGTCGAAGGTGCCGCCGCCGAGGTCATACACGGCGATCTTGGAGTCGCCCGGCTTCTTGTCCATGCCGAAGGCGAGCGCAGCTGCGGTCGGCTCGTTGATGATGCGCTTGACGTCCAGACCGGCGATGCGGCCGGCGTCCTTGGTGGCCTGGCGCTGGCTGTCGTTGAAGTAGGCCGGCACCGTGATGACGGCCTCGGTCACTTCTTCGCCGAGATAATCTTCGGCGGTCTTCTTCATCTTGCGCAGCACTTCGGCCGACACCTGCGGCGGCGCGATCTTCTTGCCGCGCACTTCGACCCAGGCGTCGCCGTTGTCGGCCTTGGCAATCTTGTAGGGCATCAGCGCGATGTCCTTCTGCACTTCCTTCTCTTCGAAGCGGCGGCCGATCAGGCGCTTGACGGCGAACAGCGTGTTGGCAGCGTTGGTGACCGCCTGGCGCTTGGCCGAGGCGCCGACCAGGATTTCCCCGTCGTCGGTGTAGGCAACGATGGACGGCGTCGTGCGCGCGCCTTCCGAGTTCTCGATTACCTTGGGCTTGCCGCCTTCCATCACGGAAACGCAGCTATTGGTGGTGCCCAGGTCGATACCGATGATTTTTCCCATGTTAGGGGTCCTCTATATATATGCGGGTGGAGGAGAGAGCTTGTCTGAGGTCGAAGTGGGGCGTTTGCCCCTGCATTTCAAGGGGCTTTTCAGCCCGCTGCCTTCGAAACGATGACCAGGGCGGGGCGCAGCACGCGGTCGTGCAGCAGATAACCCTTCTGCAGCACCTGTACCACGTGGTTCGGCTCGCCCGGCGCCTCGATCTGGCTGATCGCCTGGTGCTTGTGCGGGTCGAACTTTTCGCCCAGCGGGTTCACTTCCTCGACGCTGGCGCCGGCAAAGGCCTGCACCAGCTGCTTCAGCGTCAGTTCGACGCCCTCGCGGATCTTGGCGACGTCGTTCGAGGTGTCGGCCAGCGCCGCTTCCAGGCTGTCCTTGACGGGCACCATGGCGGAAGCGAACTTCTCGCTGGCGAACTTGCCCGCCTTGATCACGTCCTCGGCGGCGCGACGGCGCATGTTTTCCGTTTCGGCCTTGGCGCGCAGCAGCGCGTCCTGCAGCTCGGCCACCTTCTGCTCGGCGGCGGCCAGCGCCTCGGGCGTTGCAGGAGCGGCCGGCGCGGCGGCTTCGATGTTGGGGGCGGCCTGCTGTTCTTCGGGCACCGGTTGCGGGGTCTGCTCGGTCATGCGTAAAGTCCTCTGAATCTGAGACCCGCCGGAAATGGGGGCGTCCGGACGCATTTCAAGCCCGGAAAGTCGACTTTCCATCAGCCTTTTGACCCATTCTTTGTCCGGCGCTTGGCGATGGCCTATCATTCGCGGTTCATGACGCGTCCATCGCTCCACACGACATGCTCGAACGCATTGGCAAATACAGGGTAATCCGCGAAATCGGCAAAGGCGCCACCGCGACTGTCTACCTGTGCAAGTGCGACGACATTGAGGAAATGGTCGCCGTTAAGCTGGTCGATTTCGGCGACAAGAACCGCGATCAGGGCAAGTGGTCGCGGCGCATGCGCAAGCTCTTCCTGACCGAGGCGGCGATCGCCGCCAAGCTCGACCACCCCAACATCATCCGCATCTACGACGCGCAGGTCGAAGAGAACCGGGCCTATCTGGTCATGGAATTCATCGACGGCCAGCCGCTCGACCACTACTGCGAGTTCAACACGATGCTGCCGCTGCCGCGTGCGGTGAGCATCGTGTTCAAGTGCGCGATGGCGCTCGATTACGCCTTCCGCCACGGCGTCGTGCACCGCGACATCAAGCCGGCCAACATCCTGATCGGCGCCAACGACCTGGTGAAGGTGACCGACTTCGGCTTGGCGCTGAACGTGGCCAAGGAAAACGACAAGGATTCGACCTTCATCATGGGCGTGGGCTCGCCGGCCTACATGAGCCCGGAGCAGGTGAAGGGCTATCCGCTGAACCAGAAGACCGACCTCTATTCGCTGGGGGTCGTGCTGTTCCACCTGCTGACCGGGCGGCTGCCCTTCCGCGCCAAGCATCCGGCCCAGCTCATCTACAAGATCATCAACGCCGACCCGCCGTCGGCGTCGCAGCTGAACCCGGAAGTGCCGGAAGCGATGGACCGGGTGATTCGCAAGGCGCTGGAGAAGGACCTCTACTCGCGCTACAAGAACGGCGCCGAGTTCGCCAAGGATCTGTCGACGGTGCGTTTCAAGATCCTCGACGACAAGTACGTGCCGCCGGACACCACGCGCTTCTCCATCCTGCGCAAGATGACCTTCTTCACCGAATTCGACGACGTCGAGGTGTGGGAGGTGTTGCGTTTCTCGAACTGGCGGCAGTACACCGAAGGTACGGTGCTGATGCGCGAGGGCGACAGCGACAACCGCTTCGGGCTGATCGTGTCCGGCCACGTCCGGGTGGTGGTCGGTGGCCGATTGCTGGCTGAACTGGGGCCGGGCGAGGTGGTCGGCGAGATGGGCTATCTCGACCCCAACCACCTGCGCCGCTCGGCGACCGTGATCGCCTCGTCGCCGGTGGCTTTTCTCGAAGTCAGCCCGTCGGCGCTGGCGCTCGCGTCGGAAGAGTGTTTGGAGCACTTCCGCGCCCAGCTCATCAGTACCGTGGTGCAGCGGCTGGCACGCGCCAATTCCGCCCTTGCCGCCCAGGGCGAGCAGGTGGTGCTGGCAACCGAATCGGGTTTTTCCGTCATCGGTGGCGGCATCGATCTCGAACTGCTGCCCGATACGCCGACACGACGCTGAGCGTTTTGCACGTGTCGGCGACCCCTGCGGCGTGAAGAACGCCCGCCGGCCCGGCTAAAGTTTCGACACGGCAGGCCGAAACTCTCCTCACAAGCACATGGCGACGCCTGTGCTATCGGAAGGAGACCGACCTTGAGCCGCAATTCAGTTTATGGCATCAGCCGCGTGGACAACGAAGCCAGCCGCACGCATGGCTGGCTCGTGACCATACAGCGACGCGGAGTGATACACCGGAAGCACTTCAGCGATGGTGTGTTCGGTGGCAAGCAGAAGGCCTTTGCCGCCGCGAAGCAGTTTCGCGACGACATCATTTCGAAATTCCCGCCCTTCTCGCTGCGCGAGTATTCGAGCATCGTCAAGAAGAACAACCGTTCCGGCGTGGTCGGCGTGTGCCGCTATTGCGCTTCCGAAACCCGTGACATGCCGGAAGACAAGCAGCGCTGGTTCTGGGTGGCTTCATGGCCGCTGCCGTCCGGTCGTCGCAAGCGGGTCAAGTTCTCGGTGAACAAGTACGGCGAGGAAGGTGCCTTCAAGATGGCGCTCAAGGCGCGCAAGGACGCGCTGAAGAAGCTCGACGGCCAGTTCGATCCGGGTGCTTCGCGGCGCGGTCGTCCGCGCAAGGCGAAGAACGACGAGAACATCGTGCCGACGCGCGCTGCGGCCTGAGCAGGACTGCATTGCGCAACAAAAAGGCGACCGTGAGGTCGCCTTTTTTCATTGCTTCGCGCCCATCTCCGTTGCGGCACGCGCTTGCAGTGCAAGGTCGGCCGGTGGCCGGCCGGCCTCGTCCCACCAGTGGCCCAGTTCACGGCGCACGATGCCGCCCAGCGCGGCGATCCAGTCCGGCCGCTCGTTCAGGCAGGGGATGTAGCTGAACTGCTTGCCGCCGCGACCGATGAAGGCGTCGCGGTTCTCGACCGCGATCTCCTCCAGCGTTTCCAGGCAGTCGGCGACGAAGCCGGGACACATCACCTCGACGCTGCGCAGGCCGCCCTCGGCCAACTTTTCCAGGGTCGGCTGCGTATACGGTTCGAGCCAGCGGGCGCGGCCAAAGCGCGACTGGAAGGTGACGAGATAGTCCTCTTTCGCCAGCCCGAGGGCCTCGGCGATCAGGCGGCCGGTCTTGTGACACTCGCAGTGGTAGGGATCGCCCTTTTCCAGGTGGA
The DNA here is from genome assembly GCF_059552495.1 of Methyloversatilis sp. S146-33. The sequence goes on along the minus strand of NZ_JCANOT010000018.1, from coordinate 207,132 downwards.
AGTGCGGCACGCCGTGAAAGGACATGACCAGCTTGTCGGCCCGGCCGTTCTTCTGCCAGTGCTCGCGCACGCTGGCCGCCAGCGCGTCGATATAGTCGCGGTCACCGGCGAAGGCGCGGACGTAGCGCATTTCCGGCAGATTGCGCCAGCGCAGCAGCGCGCGCGCCATTTCGTCCACCACCGAACCGGTCGTGCTGGAGGCGCCCTGCGGGTACATCGGTACCATCAGAATGCGGGTAAAACCGTCGGCCTTCATCTGCTGCAGTACGTCGGCAATCGACGGGCTGCCGTAGCGCATCGCGTGCCGCACCTCGATCTCGCGCTGCCCTTCGGCCACCATCCAGCCGCGCAGCAGCTTGGTCTGCCTTTCGGTATGCACACGCAGCGGCGAGCCCTCGTCGGTCCACACGGTCGCGTACTTTTCCGCCGACTGCTTCGGGCGCACATTGAGGATGATGCCGTTGAGTATCAGCCACCACAGCGGCTTCGGCACCTCGACCACGCGGTCGTCGGACAGGAATTCCTTCAGGTAGCGGCGCAAAGACGGCGCATCGGCCTGGTCCGGCGTACCCAGATTGACCAGCAGCACGCCGGTGCGCGGCATCTGGCCGTGTGAATAGGGCGGTTCTTCGACGAAGCGGGACATATCCGGTTTTCTTGTTGTGATCCGTCCCGGTGGAGACGGGTTTTCAGGTCTGGCTCAGGTCTGACTCAGGTCTGACTCAGGTCTGACTCAGGGCGCTCGACAGCAGTTTGGCGGTGACGTCCACGATCGGAATCACGCGCTCGTAGGCCATGCGCGTCGGTCCGATCACACCCACGGTGCCCACCACCTGACCCTGCACCTCGTACGGCGCGGTCACCACGCTGCATTCGTCGAGCGGGGCCAGACCGGATTCGCCGCCGATGAAGATCTGCACGCCATCGGCCCGCTGCGACAGGTCGAGCAGACTGGCCAGCTGCGTGCGCTGATCGAACAACGAGAACAGCTCGCGCAGTCGCGACATGTTGGACGCGAGATCGTCGACTTCGAGCAGATTGCGCTCGCCGCTGATGACGTACTGCCCCTTGTCGTCGGAGAAGGCCTCGTTGCCGGCCTGCAGCGCGGCCGACATCAGCGTGGTCAGATCGCCGTGCAACTGCTTCAGTTCCGCCTGCAGCCGGCCGCGGATCTCGTCAAAATCGAAGCCGACGTAGTGCTGGTTCAGGTAGTTGGCCGCACTGACCAGCTCCGACGGTGAAAAGTTGCGTTCGGTCAGCAGGATGCGGTTCTGCACCTCGCCGGTGTCGGTCACGATGATGAGCAGGATGCGTTTGTCCGACAGGCTCAGGAACTCGATCTGGCGGATGCGCGGCAACTGGCGGCGCGGCGCGACCACGATGCCGGCGAAGCGGGTGAGCTGCGACAGCAGCTGCGAGGCCTGATTGACCAGCAGCCGCGGATCGGCCGGGCGCAGCTCGCCTTTCAGTTCGCTGATCTGGCCGGGCTCAAGTGGCTGCACTGACAGCAGTGTGTCGACGAAGAAGCGGTAGCCGCGCGGCGTCGGGATGCGGCCAGCCGACGTGTGCGGGCTGGCGATGTAGCCCATGTCCTCGAGGTCGGACATGACGTTGCGTATGGTCGCCGGCGACAGATCGAGGCCGGAGTACTTCGACAGCGTGCGCGAACCCACCGGCTGGCCGTCGGCGATGTAGCGCTCGACCAGGGTCTTGAGCAGCAGTCTCGAACGATCTTCAAGCATGGTGCGGGTGGCGGGATACGGATCCTGATGCGGTTGCGGAGACTGATTCTAGAGCAGCGCCGGCATGTTGGCGCCGTCAGCGCACCGATATTGACACAGCCGTCGTCACACCGCCGTGCCGTCGATGATGGGTCAGGGCTTTGTGGTTTAATTCGGTGATGAAAAACGAATCCCCGGCCTTTGGCTGCGTCGCGCTGATCGGCAAGTACCAGAGCGCCGAAGTGGCCGAGTCACTGCGCGCGCTGGCGCACTGGCTGAGCGAGTCCGGGCGCGAGGTGCTGATCGAGCAGGCATCGGCCGAAGTGCTGCCGGACGACCGCTTCGAGGTGGCCGATTTCGATACGCTGGGCCGCCGAGCGAAGCTGGCGGTGGTGGTCGGCGGCGACGGTTCGCTGATCAGCGCCGCGCGCAAGCTGGCGCCGCACGACGTGCCGCTGGTCGGCATCAACCAGGGCCGTCTCGGCTTTCTGACCGACGTCGCCCGCTCCAACATGCTGGCGGCGATGGAATCGCTGATGCAGGGCCAGTTCCGTCCGGAGCGGCGCGCGCTGATGCAGGCTTCGGTGCTGCGCGAAGAGACCGAGGTGTTCTCCGCGTTCGCCTTCAACGACGTGGTCATCTCGAAGGGCGACCTTGGCCGCATGATCGAGTTCGAAATGCGGGTCGACGACGAATTCGTCTACAGCCAGCGTTCCGACGGCCTCATCGTATCGACGCCGACCGGCTCGACCGCCTACTCGCTGTCGGCCAACGGACCCATCCTGCATCCATCGCTCGGCGGCATGCTCATCGTGCCGCTGTGCCCGCACGCGCTGTCGTCGCGCCCCATCGTGCTTGGCGATTCGGCCGTGCTGAAGGTACGCCTGTTCTCGCGGCACGACGCGCGGGCGCATTTCGACGGCCAGGAACACTGCAACCTGCAGGGCGACGACGTACTGCGCATCGAGCGTTCGCCGTATCGCGTTACCTTGCTGCACCCGCCCGGCTACAGCTACTTCTCGATGCTGCGCGAAAAGCTGCGCTGGAGCGAGGCGCCCAAGGAAGTCTGAACCTCACGTCTGAGTCCCTTTCGTTTCATGCTCGAACGTCTTTTCATCCGCGACTTCATCCTGGTCGACCGGCTCGAACTCGACTTCGCGTCCGGTTTCGGCGCGCTGACCGGCGAGACCGGCGCCGGCAAGTCCATCTTGGTCGATGCGCTGGGGTTGCTGCTCGGTGGCCGGGCCGATGCCTCGGTCGTGCGCGCCGGCTGTGACCGGGCGGAACTGTCGGCCGAATTTTCCTGCGCCGCCGACAGTGCCGTTGCCAGTTGGCTGAAGGAACAGGATTTCCAGCTGGAAGAGGGCATGGTGATCGCCCGTCGCGTCATCGACGCCGGCGGACGTTCGCGCGCCTACATCAACGGCGCACCAGCCAGCGTGAGCCAGCTGCGCGATCTGGGCGGGCAACTGGTCGACATCCACGGTCAGCACGCCCATCAGGCGCTGATGCGCGAAACGGCACAGCGCGCGCTGTTCGACCAGCACGCCGGTCTGACTGCGCAGGTGGCGACCGTCGGGCGGCTGCATCGCGAATGGCAGCAGCGCGAACAGGCGCTGACCCGCGCGCTGCAGGACCGCGACGCCGCCGAGCGCGAGCGCGAGCGGCTGCAATGGCAGGTCGAGGAGCTGACCGCACTGGCCTTCGAGCCGCAGGCCTGGGCTGAACTGCAACAGGATCACGGCCGACTGGCGCACGCCACACAATTGCTCGAAGGCTCGGCCGAGGCGCTGGCGCTGATCGAGGAGGGCGAAGCGGCGCTCGACGGGCAACTGGCGCACATCGCGTCGCTGCTTGGCCGGCTGGAAGCCTTCGACGCCTCGCTCGGCGAATGTCGTGGCCTGATCGAGTCGGCCGCCACACAGGTCGACGAGGCGGCGCGCGCACTGCGCGCCTACGCGCATCGTATCGATGCTGACCCGGCCGCGCTGGCGCGTGCCGACGAGCGGATCGCGACGGTGCTCGCCTGCGCACGCAAGTATCGTGTCGATCCGGATGAACTGCCGCAACTGCTGGCCGACAGCCAGGAAGGGCTGCAGCGGCTGGAGGCGGAATCCGACCCGGCCGCGCTCGAAGCGGCGCGCGATGCCGCACGGGCGGCCTGTGTCGAGGCGGCCAAGGAACTGTCCGATGCGCGCCGGCCGGCGGCAAAGCAGTTGTCAGAGGCGGTGACCGCGGCAATGTCCGAGCTGGCGATGCAGGGCGGGCGCTTCGAAGTGGTGCTGAAGCCGCTCGATCAGCCGTCGGCCACCGGCCTCGAAGAGGTCGAATTCCATGTCGCCGCCAACCCGGGGCAGCCGCTTGCACCGCTGGCCAAGGTGGCCTCCGGCGGCGAGCTGTCACGTATCGGGCTGGCCATCCAGGTCATCGCCAGCGCGCGCAGCGGCACGCCGACGCTGGTGTTCGACGAGGTCGATGTCGGCATCGGCGGCCGCGTGGCCGAAGTGGTCGGGCGTCAGCTCGCCCGTCTGGGCGAGGCGCGGCAGGTGCTGTGCGTGACCCATCTGCCGCAGGTGGCGGCGCGGGCGGACTGGCAGTGGTCGATCGCCAAGCGCAGCGAGGGCGGGCAGACGCGCAGCTCGGTCACGCCGCTGGATGCGCCGGCGCGCGTAGACGAGATCGCCCGCATGCTGGGCGGCGAGGTGATCACCGACACCACCCGCGCGCACGCGCGCGAAATGCTCGGCGCCTGATCAGTTCAGCCCGACCGCCAGCGTGATCACGCCGGTGGCGACGAACAGGCCGGCGGCGATGCGCCGTATCCAGTCCACCGGCAGCCGCTGCGCCAGTTTCTGGCCGACATACACCGCCGGTACGTTCGCGATCATCATGCCCAGCGTCGTGCCGGCAACCACCCAGACATAGGCGTCCTCGAAGCGGGCGCCCAGCGCCACTGTCGCCAACTGTGTCTTGTCGCCCATTTCGGCCATGAAGAACAGCAGGGTCGAGGTCAGGAACACGCCGTGCGCGCTGCCGACTTCGGTTTCCTCCAGTTTGTCCGGCACCAGCGCCCACAGCCCGCAGCCGATGAAGGCGAGGCCGACGATCCAGCGCAGCACCTCCGGCGACAGGACGGAAGCGACCAGCGCGCCGAGCCAGGCGGCCAGCGCGTGGTTCAGCACGGTGGCCACCAGTATGCCGAGGCAGATGGCACGTGGCCGGCGCATGCGCGCCGCCAGCACGAAGGACAGCAGCTGTGTCTTGTCGCCGATTTCGGCGAGCGCGACCAGCGCGGTGGAGGCGATCAGTGCATCCATGGGCAAGCCGCCGGACGGCGGCGAGGGTGAGCGCGGCTGGACTCAGCCGCGGGGTGTGGTCTTGCGCTTGTTCGGGCAGGCTTCGGTCGAGCAGTCGGCGAAGATGGTCAGCGCGTGGTCGTGTACGGTGAAGCCGCGTTCCTTGGCCACCTTGATCTGGCGGCGTTCGATCTCGGCGTCGTAGAACTCCTCGACCTTGCCACACTGGATGCACACCAGGTGATCGTGGTGGTGGCCTTCGTTCAGTTCGAACACCGCCTTGCCCGACTCGAAGAAATGGCGTTCGAGCAGGCCGGCCTGCTCGAACTGGGTCAGCACGCGGTAGACCGTGGCGAGGCCGATGTCCATGTCCTCCTGCAGCAGGGCCTTGTAGACGTCCTCGGCGCTCATGTGGCGCACGTCTGCACGCTGGAAAAGCTCGAGTATCTTCAGTCGCGGCAGCGTCGCCTTGAGGCCGATGTTCTTCAGGTTCTGGGAATTTGCGCTCATCCGGGTCGTCTGGAGGCTATAGCAAGGTCGCTATAATATAGACTTTCGCGTCCGGCCCGGCGTTCCGCCTGCGGTCGCCCGATCATCACCCGAGTCCTGCCCGCGATGTCCCTCGCTCCCTTCGTCACCCTGAGCCGCGTCTTTATCGCGCTTGTTCCGTTGATTGCCGGCTGCAGCAGCTTCGAGGTGCCCGATGCGCTCGACGTCACCAGCAAGCTCAATCCCTACCGTATCGACATCCGTCAGGGCAATCTGGTCACCCAGGAGATGGTCGGTCAGCTCAAGGCGGGCATGAGCCGCGAGCAGGTCCGCTTCGTGCTCGGTTCGCCGATGCTGGCCGACGTGTTCCACCCGGACCGGTGGGATTACGTCTATTACTTCAAGCCGGGCAACAAACCGGAAGACACGCAGCAGCGCCGGCTCATCGTCTATTTCGAGGACGACAAGCTGGTCAGCGTGGGCGGCGATGTGGTTGCGGCGGAAGATGGCGAGATTCAGCCGCCCGAGCCGCGCACGCGCACGCTCGACCTGGGCGAGGTTGCGGTGCCCGAGAAGAAGTGAAACCGGGCGCTGCAAGCGTCCGCACACAGCGAACTGAAAGGATTTCATGTCACCGATGCGCATAGCGATCGCGGGGGCATCCGGCCGCATGGGCCGCATGCTGATCGAAGCCACCACGCGTGACGAGGGGGCGACGCTGGTCGCGGCCCTCGATCGCCCGGACTCTCCAGCGATCGGCGAGGACGCCTGCGCCTTCCTCGGCATCCGGAGCGGCGTGCTGATCCGCGGCGATGTCGAGGCAGCGCTCGCGGGCGCCGATTTCCTGATCGACTTCACCCGCCCGGAAGCGACACTTGCGCATCTCGACGTGTGCAAACGACTGGGCGTCAAGATGATCATCGGCACCACCGGCTTCAGCGACGCACAGCGTGCGCAACTGACCGAGGCGTCGAAGGAGTTGGCCATCGTGTTCGCGCCGAACATGGCGGTCGGCGTCAATGCCGTGTTCAAGCTGCTGGACGTCGCGGCGCGCATCCTGAACAGCGGCTACGACATCGAGGTGATCGAGGCGCACCACCGGATGAAGGTCGATGCGCCGTCGGGTACCGCGCTGCGCATGGGAGAGGTGGTGGCCGATGCGCTCGGCCGTTCGCTGGCCGACTGCGCGATCTATGGTCGCGAAGGACACACCGGCGAGCGCGATGCGAACACCATAGGATTCGCCACAGTGCGCGGCGGCGACATTGTCGGCGATCACACGGTGCTGTTCGCCGGCATCGGCGAGCGGGTCGAGATCACGCACAAGGCGGCCAGCCGCATGCCCTACGCGCTGGGCAGCCTGCGCGCTGCGCGCTGGCTGGTCGAGCGCAGCAGCGGTCTGTACGACATGCAGGACGTGCTCGGACTGCGCTGAATCGCAACGGCTGCAGCGGCGCTTCAGTGCTGCGGGTGAGTGTCGTTAATTCTGCAGGATCCTGTTCGGTACATTCATGCACCCAGCGCTGACCACACTGTTGCAACAGATCGGTCTGTCGTCGCTTGACGACAAGACTGTCGGCGCCTGGCTGTCGGCTCGGCCGGAATCTTCGGTGCTGGCCGGCGCGCTGCGCGAGATCGATCGCCTGCTCGAATCGGCAGGCGGAACGGACGCATCGCGCCACGCCTGGCAATGGATACCGTCCAGCGCACACTTCATCGTGTCGGCCGAATGCAGGCAGTCGCTGGGCTACAGCCAGGCCGAATTGCCGGACCTGCTGGCGGTCTGGCGCGACATCCTGCACGAAGACGATGTCGGCAGCTTCGATGCCTGGCTGGAAGACCGTCTGGCGGGTGCAACGGGGCAGCCGGCGATCGATGTGCGGATGCGACGCGTCGATAGCGGCATGGTGTGGATGCGCATCGAAGCAACCGCTACCGAGCGCGACGAGCGCGGCCGCGTGGGCAGCGTGTCCGGACTGATAGGCCAGCTCGATGCGCGCCGTCAGGCCGAGGTCGAACTGCTGCGTGCCAAGGAGAAGGCGGAGGCGGCCAGCCGCGCCAAGAGCGACTTCCTGGCCAATATGAGCCACGAAATCCGCACGCCGATGAACGGCATCATGGGTATGTCGGCGCTGATGCTCGATACCACGCTGGACAGCGAACAGCGCGAATACGTCAATGCGATCAAGACCTCGGCCGATGCGCTGCTGGTCATCATCAACGACATCCTAGATTTCTCGAAGATCGAAGCCGGCAAGCTGGCGATCGAGGAAGTCGAGTGTTCGCCCGGCGAGTTGGTTGGCGAGGCCGCCCGCGGGCTGGCCATCGGTGCCCAGCAGAAGGGGCTGGAGCTGTACTGCCGCATCGCCCCGGATCTGCCGGTTCGCGTGCTCGGCGACCCCGGCCGGCTGCGGCAGATCCTGGTCAATCTGATCGGCAACGCGGTCAAGTTCACCCAGCGCGGCGAGATCGAGGTCGGTTGCGAGGCGGTCGGCATTCCGGCCGCCGCCGGCGCCGAAGCCGAACTGCACCTGTGGGTGCGCGATACCGGTATCGGCATCGACGCCACCAAGCAGGCGCTGGTATTCGAAGCTTTCGCCCAGGCCGATACCTCGACCACGCGCCGCTTCGGCGGCACCGGCCTCGGACTGGCCATCTGCAATCGCCTGGCCACGCTGATGGGTGGCCGGCTGTGGCTGGAGAGCACGCCGGGGCAGGGGTCGACCTTCCATTTCACGATGCGCTGCCGGGTGGTCGAGCAGGCCGGACTGTCGCCCAACTTCCAGCGTTTCAACGGTCTGCGCGTGCTGCTGATCGAGGATCATCCACCGAGCCGCGGCGTGGTGGCCGCGATGCTGGGTGACATGGGTGCGTCAGCGCTGGCCGTCGGCACGGTGCAGGCGGCGCGACAGGCGCTCAAACAGGCGCACGAGAGCGGCCGGCCCTTCGACATCCTGCTGGTCGATCGCACGCTGCCCGACGCCGATGCCTTCGATTTCGTGTCCGGTTTCTGCGAAGGCCCGAACCGGCTGAATCGGGTGGTGATGATGTTCAGTGGTGCCAATCAGGCCGCAGACAACGCGCACGCCCGCACGCTGGGCGTGCGCGGCCGTCTGCACAAGCCGTTCTCGGCCCACGAACTGGCGGCCGCGCTGAGCGAGGCGCTGAGCAGTCGCCCGGACGAGGTGCACGAACTGGATGATTTCGCACTGGCCATCGGCGACCTGGACATCGAGCGCTCGCTGGCGCACGAGGGCTTGGGCGAAAGTCCGAGCCGGCGCGTGCTGCTGGCCGAGGACAATCCGGTCAACCAGCTGGTGGCCGTGCGCACGCTCGAGCGTGCCGGCTACAAGGTAACCGTTGCCAACAACGGGCAGGAAGCGCTGGATCTGCTCGAACGCGAGAACTTCGACGTCGTGCTGATGGACGTGCAGATGCCGGTCATGGGTGGCATCGAAGCCACGCGTGCGATCCGTGCGCGCGAGCAGCGCCGCTCCTGGGTCATCGATACCGACCACGTCGAGCATCTGCCCATCATCGCGATGACCGCCAATGCGATGAAGGGCGACCGCGAACTGTGCCTCGACGAAGGCATGGACGATTACGTGAGCAAGCCGGTCAAGGCCGACGACCTGCTGGCGGCGCTCGAACGGGTGCTGGCGCGACCGGACGACGGCCTGTCGCAGACCGCGATCACCGACGTGAATGGTCTGATGCGCGAACGCCCGGATGCGGCCGATCCGGTCATGGATCTCGAACATACGCTGGCAACGCTGGAAGGCGACCGTGCCATGGTGTTGCGCGTGATCGACGTGTTCCTCGGCGAACTGCCAGAATTGCGTCGCGGACTTGGCGTCTGCGTGCAGGCGCGGGACGGCGACGGGGCGGCGCGCATCTGTCATCGACTGCGCGGCTCGCTGTCGGTTTTCGGCGCTGCCGGTGCCGAGGTGAGCGTGACCCGCCTCGAAGATGCCGCACGCGGCGGCGATCTTTCCGATCTGGCGACGCTGCACAAGGACGCCGACCAGCAACTGTCCCGTCTGGGCGACGCACTTTTCAGTGGCCGAGCGAGCGTGGCTGAGATGGCCTGACCCGGCTGCAGTGCGCCTCTGCGCACCAAAATTGCGCGCCGCACCACCCCGAGGTATAATTCGCACACTCAGCGGGAGACGCCTCGAACGGCGTCTCCCGCTTCGCATATGTGGCGCACGCGCGCGCCGCCGTCCCCCGATCAAGAAATTCAGGAGTTACTACGTGTCCGCCCATGCGCCCGCGCTGCTCGCACTCGCCGATGGATCGGTCTTTCACGGCAAAAGCATAGGGGCGGAAACGGTCACGACCGGCGAAGTGGTGTTCAACACGGCACTCACCGGCTATCAGGAAATCCTGACCGATCCGAGCTATACCCGCCAGATCGTCACGCTGACCTATCCGCACATCGGCAATACCGGCGTCAATGTCGAGGACGTCGAAGCCGGCCGCGTGTTCGCTGCCGGCCTCGTCATCCGCGACCTGCCGCTGCGCTCGTCCAACTTCCGCAGTCATCAGACGCTGGATGCCTACCTGCGCGAGCAGGGCATTCCTGGCATCGCCAATATAGATACCCGCAAGCTCACCCGCCTGCTGCGCGAAAAGGGTGCGCAGAGCGCCTGTCTGATGGCCGGCAAGGTCGACGCCGCCGAAGCGGTGGCCAAGGCGCGCGAATTCGCCGGCCTCGCAGGCATGGACCTGGCCAAGGTGGTCAGCGCGACAGCGCCCTACGAATGGACCGAGGGCGAGTGGCAACTCGGCCGGGGCTTCGTCAAGCCGGACGCCACGCCTTTCCACGTCGTCGCCTACGATTTCGGCGTCAAGCGCAACATCCTGCGCATGCTGGCCAGCCGCGGCTGCCGCCTGACCGTGGTGCCGGCGCAGACGCCGGCTGAGAAGGTGCTGGCGATGAATCCGGACGGCGTGTTCCTGTCCAACGGCCCCGGCGACCCGGAGCCCTGCGACTACGCGATTGCCGCGATCCGCACCTTCCTCGACCGCAGGATTCCGACCTTCGGCATCTGTCTCGGTCACCAGCTGATGGGCTTGGCTGCGGGTGCAAAGACGCTGAAGATGAAGTTCGGCCACCACGGCGCCAACCACCCGGTCAAGGACAACGATTCCGGCCGTGTGCTGATCACCAGCCAGAACCACGGCTTCGCGGTCGATCCGGCCACGCTGCCGGCCAATGTGCGGGTCACCCACGTGTCGCTTTTCGACGGCAGCCTGCAGGGCATGGCCTGGACCGACCGGCCGGCCTTCTGCTTCCAGGGCCACCCGGAAGCCAGCCCCGGCCCGCACGACGTGGCCTACCTGTTTGATCGATTCGTGAAGATGATGGAGGAGGAGCTAGGGAAGAGGGGCTAGGGGCTAGAGAGCATGCGGCGGCGAAGCCGCCGTGATGTTTCCCCCAGTCCCTGATCCCTAGTCCCTGACCCCTCAAAGACAAATGCCCAAACGTACAGACATCCAATCCATCCTGATCATCGGCGCCGGTCCCATCGTGATCGGCCAGGCCTGCGAGTTCGATTACTCCGGCGCCCAGGCCTGCAAGGCGCTGCGTGAAGAGGGTTACCGCGTCGTGCTGGTGAATTCCAACCCGGCCACGATCATGACCGACCCCGGCATGGCCGACGTGACCTACATCGAGCCGATAACCTGGCAGATGGTCGAGAAGATCATCGAAAAGGAACGCCCGGACGCGCTGCTGCCCACCATGGGCGGCCAGACCGCGCTGAACTGCGCGCTCGACCTGGCCCGCCACGGTGTGCTCGACAAGTACAAGGTCGAACTGATCGGCGCCAAGCAGGAAGCGATCGACAAGGCCGAGGACCGCGAGAAGTTCAAGCAGGCGATGACCAAGATCGGCCTCGGTTCGGCCCGTTCCGGCATCGCCCACTCGATGGAAGAGGCGCTGCAGGTGCAGGCCAGCATCGGCTTCCCGGCCATCATCCGCCCGTCCTTCACGATGGGCGGCAGCGGTGGCGGCATCGCCTACAACCACGAGGAATTCGTCGAGATCTGCAAGCGCGGTCTCGAGGCGTCGCCGACCAGCGAACTGCTGATCGAGGAGTCGCTGCTGGGTTGGAAGGAATACGAGATGGAAGTCGTGCGCGACAGCGCCGACAACTGCATCATCGTCTGTTCGATCGAGAACCTCGACCCGATGGGCGTGCACACCGGTGACTCGATCACCGTGGCACCGGCGCAGACGCTGACCGACCGCGAATACCAGATCATGCGCAATGCCTCGATCGCGGTGCTGCGCGAGATCGGCGTCGATACCGGCGGCTCCAACGTGCAGTTCTCGATCAACCCGGCCGACGGCCGCATGATCGTGATCGAAATGAATCCGCGCGTGTCGCGTTCGTCGGCGCTGGCGTCCAAGGCGACCGGCTTCCCGATCGCCAAGATCGCCGCCAAGCTGGCCGTGGGTTTCACGCTGGACGAGCTGAAGAACGACATCACCGGCGGCGCCACGCCGGCGTCCTTCGAGCCGTCGATCGACTACGTGGTCACCAAGATTCCGCGTTTCGCCTTCGAGAAGTTCCCGCAGGCCAACGACCGCCTGACGACGCAGATGAAGTCGGTAGGCGAAGTGATGGCCATGGGCCGCAGCTTCCAGGAATCGATGCAGAAGGCGCTGCGCGGCCTCGAAGTCGGCGTCTATGGCTTCGACGAGATCGAGACCGACCAGGACGAGATGGAGCGCGAACTGGCGCTGCCCGGTCCGCAGCGCATCTGGTACGTCGGCCAGGCCTTCCGCAACGGCATGAGCCTGGACGAGGTGCATCAGCTGACCAAGATCGATCCGTGGTTCCTGGCGCAGATCGAGGACATCATCCTGACCGAGCGCGCCTTCTTCGGTCGCAGCCTGAAGAGCGTCGATGCCGCGACCATGCGCGATCTGAAGCGCAAGGGCTTTGCCGACCGTCGCCTGGCGCGTCTGTTCCAGTGCGACGAAACCGCGCTGCGTCTGCACCGCCAGACCCTCGGCGTGCGTCCGGTGTTCAAGCGGGTCGATACCTGCGCCGCCGAGTTCGCCACCGACACCGCCTACATGTACTCCAGTTATGAAGACGAGTGCGAAGCCAATCCGACCTCGGCACGCAAGATCATGGTGCTGGGCGGCGGTCCGAACCGCATCGGCCAGGGCATCGAATTCGACTACTGCTGCGTGCACGCGGCCCTCGCACTGCGCGAGGACGGGTTCGAAACCATCATGGTCAACTGCAACCCGGAAACCGTGTCGACCGACTACGACACCTCCGATCGCCTCTACTTCGAACCGCTGACGCTGGAAGACGTGCTCGAAATCGTCGCCATCGAAAAGCCGGTCGGGGTCATCGTGCAGTTCGGCGGCCAGACGCCGCTGAAGCTGGCGCGCGACCTGGAGGCCAACGGCGTGCCCATCATCGGCACCACGCCGGACATGATCGACGCAGCGGAGGACCGCGAGCGCTTCCAGAAGCTGCTGAACGACCTCGGCCTGAAGCAGCCGCCCAACCGCACCGCGCGTGCGGAAGACCAGGCGGTGCGCCTGGCGGCCGAAATCGGCTACCCGCTGGTGGTGCGCCCGAGCTACGTGCTGGGCGGCCGCGCGATGGAAATCGTCCATCAGCAGTCCGACCTCGAGCGCTACATGCGCGAGGCGGTCAAGGTGAGCAACGACTCGCCGGTGCTGCTGGACCGTTTCCTGAACGACGCCACCGAAGTGGACGTCGATGCCTTCTCCGATGGCCAGCAGGTGATCATCGGCGGCATCATGGAACACATCGAACAGGCCGGCGTGCACTCTGGCGACTCCGCCTGCTCGCTGCCGCCGTTCTCGCTGACGCCGGAACTGTGCGACGAACTGCGCCGCCAGACCGAACTGATGGCGCGCGGCCTGAACGTGGTCGGCCTGATGAACGTGCAGTTCGCGATCCAGCGCGACGCCTCGGGCGACACCGTGTATGTGCTCGAAGTGAACCCGCGTGCTTCGCGCACCGTGCCCTTCGTGTCCAAAGCCTGCGGCCTGCCGCTGGCCAAGATCGCCGCGCGCTGCATGGCTGGTCGCTCGCTGGCCGACCAGGGCGTGACGCACGAAGTCGTCCCGCCTTACTTCTCGGTCAAGGAAGCGGTGTTCCCCTTCGTGAAATTCCCCGGTGTGGACACCATCCTCGGTCCGGAAATGAAGTCCACCGGCGAAGTGATGGGTGTCGGTCGCACCTTCGGCGAAGCTTTCGTGAAGAGTCAGCTCGCCGCCGGCGTGCGGCTGCCGACCGGCGGTCGCGCCTTCATCTCGGTCAAACCGGCCGACAAGGCCAAGGCGATCGAGGTCGCGCGCGAGCTGCACGAACTGGGCTTTACGTTGGTCGCCACCCGCGGCACCGCGGCAGCCATCGCCGCCGCCGGTTTGCCGGTCACCCCGGTGAACAAGGTGAATGAGGGCCGTCCGCATATCGTGGACATGATCAAAAACGATGAAATCACCTTCATCGTCAATACGGTGGACGAAAAGCGCAGCGCCATCAACGATTCGCGCTCGATCCGCACCAGCGCGCTCGCCAGCCGCGTCACGCTGTTCACCACCGTCGAAGGCGCGCGTGCCGCTTGTGCAGGCATGCGCATTTCCGAACTCGAAACCTATGCGCTGCAGGCCCTGCATGCGCAGATCAACTGAACGATATGAGCGTACCTCTTACCGTCAACGGTGCCGAAAAGCTCAAGGCCGAGCTGCACCGACTGAAAACCGTGGATCGTCCCAACGTCATTGCCGCGATCGCCGAAGCGCGCTCGCACGGCGATCTGTCCGAAAACGCCGAGTACGATGCGGCGAAGGAGCGTCAGGGTTTCATCGAAGGCCGGATTGCCGAAGTCGAAGGCAAGCTTTCGAACGCCCAGATCATCGATCCGAAGGCGCTCGACGCCGACGGCCGCATCGTGTTTGGTGCGACCGTCGATCTGGAAGACGTGGAAGCCGGCAAGCCGGTGACCTACCAGATCGTCGGGGACGACGAGGCAGATCTGAAGGCGGGCATGATTTCGGTGAATTCGCCGATCGCGCGTGCACTGATTGGCAAGTACGCCGGCGACGTAGCCGAAGTGCAGGCCCCGGGCGGCATCCGCGAGTACGAAATCGTGGACGTGCGCTACGTCTGAGCGCAGCGCGGAGGCTCAGCGCGTCGGGCGGGCGCGTGGCCTGAGCGGCTTCGTGCTGTTACGGGCGACGCCGCGGCGATTGGCCACCGGCTTGGCCGGCGCACTGCGCGTCGGCACCGGCTTGCCGGGCTTGGCGGCCGAGGTCTTGGCAGCGCTCTTGCGCACCGGCTTCACCGGTTCGGCCGGCACGTGCAGTTCGGGGTTGGGGCGGTACAGCACCAGGATATTGCCGATGCGCTGCACCGGCGCGGCACCCAGCGTTTCGCAGGTTTCCGCCAGCCAGGCGTCACGCTGTTCACGGTCTGCGTCGAACACGCGTACCTTTATCAGTTCGTGCGACTTGAGCGCCAGTTCGATTTCCTTCAGTACCGCAGCGGTCAAGCCGTTCTGCGCGATCATCACGACCGGCTTCAGCGGGTGGGCTTGCGCGCGCAGCGCGCGGCGTTCATCGGGAGTCAGGGTCAACATGGCGTTCTTCCAGAAAGGCGCGCAAGTCTAAGCTAAGTCATGGCCAAGAACAAAACCAGCCGCCAGTGGGTACACGACCACATCAACGACCCTTATGTAAAGCAGGCGCAGGCGCAGGGCTTTCGCTCGCGTGCCGCGTTCAAGCTGATGCAGATCGACGACAAGGACCGTCTGCTCGGCCCGGGCAAGGTGGTGGTGGACCTCGGCAGCACGCCCGGCGGCTGGTCGCAGGTGGCGTCGAAGAAGGTCGGTGCGGCCGGCAGGGTGGTGGCGATAGACCTGTTGCCGATGGAGCCGGTGCACGGCGTGCATTTCATCCTCGGCGATTTCCGTGCGGACGAGCCGCTGGCCGAACTGGTGGAATCGCTGGAGGGTCGTCGGGTGGACCTTGTTTTGTCCGATATGGCCCCCAACCTCTCCGGAATCGCGGTCACCGATCAGGCGAGATCCATACATCTGCTCGAACTGGCGCTCGAATTCGCACGCGAACACCTCAAGAGCGGCGGTGACATGCTCGTAAAAGTGTTTCAGGGCTCGGGTTTCGACGAGCTCAGACGCGAAATGGAACAACTTTTCACGTCGGTGGCCGTGCGCAAACCCGACAGTTCCCGCGACCGCAGTGCAGAGGTGTATCTTCTGTGTCGTGGCAGGCGTGGAGAGCCTGCCGCGTGACATTCAGGCGCGGGCGCGGAACATACGCGGCCGATTCCGGTCTGTCGGTGGTCGCTTCGTGATGTTGCATTGATCGGACCGGTCAATCCGGTTCCGGGAATACAGAGGAAATGCCTTGAACAACATGTTCAAAAATCTTGCGATCTGGCTTGTGATCGGCATCGTGCTGATGACGGTATTCAACCAGTTCAATCAGCGCCAGGCCACGCAAGGCATGGTCGAGTATTCGGAATTCCTCGAAGAGGTGAAGGCCGGCCGGATCACCAAGGTCGAAATCCAGGGCCGTTCGCTGAACGCCCAGACCGCCGACGGCAAGCGCATCACCTCCTACGCACCGCCGCAGGACATCTGGCTGATCAGCGACCTGCTGAAGAGCAATGTCAAGGTGGTCGCCAAGCCGGAAGAGGAACAGAGCTTCCTGATGAGCATCTTCGTGTCGTGGTTCCCGATGCTGCTGCTGATCGGCGTCTGGATCTTCTTCATGCGCCAGATGCAGGGTGGCGGCCGTGGTGGCGCCTTCTCCTTCGGCAAGTCCAAGGCGCGCATGCTGGACGAGTCCACCAATACCGTCACTTTCGCCGACGTCGCCGGTTGCGACGAGGCGAAGGAAGAGGTGGCTGAACTGGTCGAGTTCCTGCGCGATCCGTCCAAGTTCCAGAAGCTCGGGGGGCGGATTCCGAAGGGCGTGCTGATGGTCGGCTCGCCGGGTACCGGCAAGACACTGCTGGCCAAGGCCATTGCTGGCGAAGCCAAGGTGCCGTTCTTCTCGATTTCGGGTTCCGATTTCGTCGAAATGTTCGTCGGCGTCGGCGCGGCCCGCGTGCGCGATATGTTCGAACAGGCCAAGAAGCAGGCGCCCTGCATCATCTTCATCGATGAAATCGACGCGGTCGGCCGCCAGCGCGGTGCCGGCCTCGGCGGTGGCAATGACGAGCGCGAACAGACGCTGAACCAGCTGCTGGTCGAAATGGACGGCTTCGAAGGCCAGACCGGCATCATCGTTATTGCCGCGACCAACCGTCCGGACGTGCTCGACCCGGCGCTGCTGCGCCCGGGCCGCTTCGACCGTCAGGTTGTGGTGCCGCTGCCGGATATCCGCGGTCGCGAGCAGATCCTCGCCGTGCACATGCGCAAGGTGCCGCTGGCGCCGGACGTCAAGGCCGAAATCATCGCGCGCGGCACGCCCGGTTTCTCCGGCGCTGATCTCGCCAATCTGGTGAACGAAGCGGCGCTGTTTGCTGCGCGCGGCAACAAGCGCGTGGTCGACATGGAGGACTTCGAGCGCGCCAAGGACAAGATCATCATGGGCGCCGAACGACGCACCATGGTGATGGACGAGGAAGAGAAGAAGAACACCGCCTATCACGAGTCCGGCCACGCCATCGTCGGCATGCTGCTGCCCAAGTGCGATCCGGTACACAAGGTCACTATCATCCCGCGCGGCCGCGCGCTGGGCGTGACCATGTCGCTGCCGGAGAAGGACCGTTACAGCTACGACAAGGACTACTGCCTGCAGCTCATTTCGATGATGCTGTCCGGCCGCATCGCCGAAGAGATCTTCATGAACCAGATGACCAACGGCGCCGCCAACGACTTCCAGCGCGCGACCGACCTGGCGCGCCGGATGGTGACCCAGTGGGGCATGTCCGATGCGATGGGCCCGATGGTCTATGGCGAGGAGGAAGGCGAAGTGTTCCTCGGCCGTTCGGTCGCCACGCACCGCAACATGTCGGAAACGACGATGCAGCACGTCGATGCGGAAATCCGCAGCATCATCGACGAGCGCTACGCCGTGGCCCGCAAGCTGCTGGAAGACAACCGCGACAAGGTCGAGGCGATGACCCGGGCACTGCTGGACTTCGAAACCATCGATGCCGACCAGATCGACGACATCATGAACGATCGCCCGGTGCGACCGCCCAAGCCGACCTCGCGTCCGCCCAAGGCCTCGTCGGACGGCGGTGCGCCGGGCGCGGCAGCGAACGCCGCAGCGCCGGCCTGACACCGGCTGCACTTCAACCAACGACCGGAGGCGCTGCCTCCGGTTTTCATTTGTGACGACCATGAACACGACCTTGCACTGCGGCCCTTACCGCCTCTCGCTCGATCGCTCGCTCGTGATGGGCATCATCAACGCCACGCCCGACTCCTTTTCGGGTGACGGCATCGCCTTCGACGTCGGCCGAGCGGTCGCCCAGGCCGAGAAATTCATCGCCGACGGCGCCGACATGCTGGACATCGGCGGCGAATCGACCCGGCCGGGTTCGGACCCGGTGCCGGCGGAGGAGGAAATCCGCCGCGTCGTGCCGGTGATCGAGGCGCTGTCCGGTCTGGGCGTGCCGCTGTCCATCGACACCTGGAAGCCGGAAGTGATGCGGGCGGCACTGGCGGCCGGCGCCACGCTGGTCAATGACATCAACGGCCTGCGCGCACCCGGTGCGGTTGAGGCGGTGGCGGCCACCGATGCGGGCGTCTGCATCATGCACATGCAGGGCACGCCGCAGACCATGCAGAACGATCCCCGTTATGCCGATGTGTGCGCGGAAGTGACTGATTTCCTTCTGCAACAGGCTCGAGCCGCGGAAGATGCCGGCATCGCGCGAGAACGCATCATGCTC
Source organism: Methyloversatilis sp. S146-33 (assembly GCF_059552495.1). The sequence goes on along the minus strand of NZ_JCANOT010000018.1, from coordinate 188,694 downwards.
GACCCGGGGTTCGGCTTCGGAAAAACCTCCGAACACAACCTGACCCTGCTCAAGGGACTGCGTGCGCTGGCCGATTATGGTTATCCATTGCTCGTCGGTCTGTCGCGCAAGTCGGTGCTGGGGCGGCTGACCGGGCGACCGGTGACCGATCGGGTGGCGGCCAGCGTGGCGGCCGCGCTGGCGTCGGTCGCGCGGGGCGCGCACATGGTGCGCGTGCATGACGTCGCGGCCACCCGCGACGCGATCGCGGTCTGGCAGGTGGCGGGCATTTTCGAACACGGAAGATAGAACAGGAGACGGTGCAGATGTCGAGACGCTATTTCGGTACGGACGGCGTACGCGGTCGGGTCGGTCAGGCCCCGATCACGCCGGATTTCGTGATGCGCCTCGGCTATGCTGCCGGCCGCGCGCTGGTGGCCACCGAGCATCTGCCTGCTGGTGAGCACCCGGCGGTGCTGATCGGCAAGGACACCCGGGTGTCCGGCTACATGCTCGAAGCCGCGCTGGAAGCCGGCTTTGCCGCGGCCGGTGTCGACACCGTGCTGGCCAAGGTGGTGCCCACGCCGGCCGTCGCCTACCTGACCCGCGCGCTGCGCCTGCAGGCTGGCGTCGTGATCAGCGCCTCGCACAACCCCTTCGAGGACAACGGAATCAAGTTCTTCTCCGCCCGCGGCACCAAGCTGCCGGACGAGGTCGAACTGCAGATCGAGGCACTGCTCGACGAACCGATGGGCTGCATGGAATCGTCCCGCCTCGGCAAGGCCCGTCGCATCGAGGACGCGCCCGGTCGCTACATCGAGTTCTGCAAGAGCACCTTCCCGACCGAACTGGACCTGCGCGGCCTGAAGATCGCGCTCGACTGCGCGCACGGCGCCGCCTACAGCATTGCGCCGAAGGTGTTCCACGAACTGGGTGCCGAGGTGGTGACCGTCGGCTGCAGTCCGAACGGCATGAACATCAACGACGGCGTCGGCGCCACGGTACCGAAGTCGCTGTCCGAGGCGGTGCGCTCGACCGGCGCCGACATCGGCATCGCCCTCGACGGCGACGCAGACCGCCTGATGATGTGCGACGCCTCCGGCCGCATCTACGACGGCGACGAACTGCTCTACGTCATTGCTGCCCAGCGCCTGCGCGAAGGGCGGCTGAACGGCGTGGTCGGCACCTTGATGACCAATCTGGCACTCGAGCACGCGCTGAACGAAATGGGCGTCGGTCTGGCGCGCGCCAAGGTGGGCGACCGCTACGTGCTGGAAACGCTGCACCAGCAGGGCTGGCGCCTCGGCGGCGAGAACTCGGGCCACATCATCGATCTCGACCGCCACACCACAGGTGACGGCATCGTCGCGGCGTTGCAGGTGCTGGCCGCGCTGCGTGCGCAGGACATCAGTCTGGAGCAGGCCTGTTCCGGTCTCAAGCTCTACCCGCAGAAGCTGGTAAACGTGAAACTGCGCCCCGGTTTCGACTGGAAAAAGGCGCCCATCATCGACCAGACCCGGATCGAGGTCGAAAGCGAACTGGCGCAGCGTGGCCGCGTGCTGCTGCGTCCGTCGGGCACCGAGCCGCTGCTGCGCGTGATGGTCGAAGGTCAGGATGCCGCCGAAGTCGGCCGGCTGGCCCAGCGCCTGGCGCAGGTGGTCGAGTCGGCGATGGCCGCCTGACCGGCAGACTTCTCCCCCGAATGCCGCCACCGCATCCGCGGGGCGGCATTTTTCTTTGCTGCACCGCTTTTGTGCGTGATGCCGTCCGCGTGTAGATTTCGGCCCTCAACCCGAGGGAGGACATGAACATGCGTTTCGACACGCTCGCCATTCACGCCGGCTATTCGCCCGATCCGACCACCAAGGCGGTGGCGGTGCCGATCTACCAGACCACCAGCTACGCCTTCGACGACACCCAGCACGGGGCCGACCTGTTCGACCTCAAGGTCAAGGGCAACATCTACACCCGCATCATGAACCCGACCAGCGATGTGCTGGAACAGCGCGTCGCCGCGCTGGAGGGCGGCATTGCGGCGCTGGCGCTGGCGTCCGGCCAGGCGGCGATCACCTACGCGATCATGACCATCGCCGAGGCGGGCGACAACATCGTCGCCACGTCGGCGCTCTATGGCGGCACCTACAACCTGTTCGCGCATACGCTGCCGCAATACGGCATCGAGGTGCGTTTCGTCGATGCGGCCGACCCGGCCGCGGCGGCGGCGAAGATCGACGCGCGCACCAAGGCGGTGTTCTGCGAATCGATCGGCAACCCGCTCGGCAACGTCGTCGATTTCGCCGCCTTCGCCAAGGTTGCGCACGAGGGCGGGGTGCCGCTGATCGTCGACAACACCGTGCCGTCGCCCTATCTGACGCGGCCGATCGAGCACGGCGCCGACATCGTCGTGCATTCGCTGACCAAGTACATGGGCGGTCACGGCACCAGCATCGGCGGCATCATCGTCGATGGCGGCCGCTTCCCGTGGGCCGAGCATAAGGTGCGCTTCCGCCGGCTGAACGAGCCGGAAGTGAGCTATCACGGCGTGATCTACACCGAAGCGCTCGGGCCGGCCGCCTACATCGGTCGCGCGCGTACGGTACCGCTGCGCAATATGGGCGCGGCGATCTCGCCGTTCAACAGCTTCCTGATCATGCAGGGGCTGGAGACGCTGGCGCTGCGCATGGACCGGCACTGCGAAAACGCGACTGCGGTCGCCCGTCATCTGCAGTCGCACCCGAAGGTCGAATGGGTCAATTACGCAGGCCTGCCAGACCACCCCAGCCACGGCCTGGTGCAGCGCTACTTCGACGGCAAGGCGTCCGGCCTGCTGACCTTCGGCGTCAAGGGCGGGCGCAACGCTGGTGCGCGCTTCCAGGACGCGCTGAAGCTGATCACCCGGCTGGTCAATATCGGCGACGCCAAATCGCTGGCCTGCCATCCGGCCTCGACCACCCATCGCCAGCTGTCGCCGGACGAACTGAAGCGCGCCGGGGTGTCGGAAGACATGGTCAGACTGTCGATCGGCATCGAGCACATCGACGACATCGTGGAGGACCTGGATCAGGCTCTGCAGGCTGTTTGACGACGGTCATAGGGTGGCTGGATGAATTGTTTCACCTTCACATGGGTGTAACAAAGCATTCATAAACTGCGCTTCGTCGCATCGCAACACGACGCAACCTTACGGAGAGTCCTGATGAACGTACGCAAGATCGCCACCCTGACCGCCGCTGTCGGCGCCCTGTTTGCTTCCGCATCCGCCCTGGCAGCCCCGACGCTGGTCAAGATCGACGGTTCGAGCACCGTTTTCCCGATCACTGAAGCGGTGGCGGAAGAGTTCCAGAAGGCAAAGAAGGGCACCGTCCAGGTGACCGTGGGCATTTCCGGTACCGGCGGCGGTTTCAAGAAGTTCTGCCGCGGCGAGATCGACGTGTCGAACGCCTCGCGTCCCATCCTCGACAAGGAAATGGCTGACTGCAAGGCTGCAGGCATCAAGTACATCGAGCTGCCGGTCGCCTTCGATGCGCTGACGCTGGTGATGAACCCGAAGAACAGCTTCCTGAAGCAGATCACCGCCGCCGAGCTGAAGACCATGTGGGAACCGGCTGCTCAGGGCAAGATCCTGAAGTGGAATCAGGTCAATGCTGCCTGGCCTGACACCGGCCTGAAGCTGTTTGGCCCGGGCGCCGATTCCGGCACCTTCGACTACTTCACCGAAGCCATCGTCGGCAAGTCCAAGTCCAGCCGCGGCGACTTCACCGCGTCGGAAGACGACAACGTGCTGGTGCAGGGCGTGTCGCGTGACGCCGGCGCGCTCGGCTACTTCGGCTTCGCCTACTACGTCGAGAACAAGGACAAGCTGAAGGCGGTGCCGGTGGTCAATCCGAAGACCGGCAAGGCAGTCGAGCCGTCGCTGGAAGCGGTGATCTCGGGCGACTACCAGCCGCTGTCGCGCCCGATCTTCATCTACGTGAATGCCGCTTCGGTCGACAAGCCGGAAGTGAAGGAATTCGTCGAGTTCTACCTGAAGAACGCCGCCGCGCTGACCAAGGAAGTGAAGTACGTGCCGCTGACCGATGCGGACTACAAGCACGCGCTGGAGAACTTCACGAAGAAGAAGACCGGTACGGCCTTCGGCGGTCATTCGGAAGTGGGCGTCAAGGTGTCCGACCTGCTCAAGCGCGATCCGAAGGAGTAAGGATTCCGCTGCAAGGGCCCCGGGTTCGTCCCGGGGCTTTTTGTCATCTTCCGCCCGGCGGTGGATGGCGACCCGTAAAATGAGCGCCCCTACATGACCGCCCACGCCCAGACCATGTCAGCTCCTCCGTCGACTGCGCCCGATGCGGTCAGCGATCGCCTGCGCAAGCGCGCGTCCCGCCACGTGAAGGAAAGGGTGATCGAATTCATCCTGTTCACTGCGGCGTCGATCTCAGTCCTGACGACGATAGCCATCGTCTACATCCTGGTCAGCGAATCGCTGACGCTGTTCGAGCACGTGTCGCTGTGGGATTTCCTGACCGACACGCAATGGACCCCGCTGTTCGACGACGCGCACTACGGCATCATGGTGCTGCTGTCGGGCACGCTCACCAGTTCTTTCGTCGCGCTGGCCGTCGCGCTGCCGCTGGGCACCATCATCGCGATCTACCTGTCCGAATTCGCCTCGTTCCGGACGCGCGAAGTCGCCAAACCCATCCTCGAGCTGCTGGGTGGCGTGCCGACCATCATCTACGGCTATTTCGCGCTGATGGTGGTGACGCCGGCGCTGCAGCACCTGTTCCCTGAACTGCCCGGTTTCAGCCTGCTGTCGGCCGGTCTGGTGATGGGCATCATGATCATCCCCTACGTCAGTTCGCTGTCCGAGGACGCGATGCGCGCGGTGCCGATGAGCCTGCGCGAGGGCTCCTACGCGATGGGTGCGACGCGCCTGCAGACGGCGCTGCGCACCGTGGTGCCGGCGGCGACCTCGGGCATCGCCTCGGCCTACATCCTGGGCATTTCGCGCGCGGTCGGCGAGACGATGATTCTCGCGGTTGCGGCCGGCATGCAGCCCAACCTGACCTTCAATCCGGCCGAGCCGGGTGCAACCATCACCTCCTACATCGTGCAGGTGGCCCTCGGTGACCTGCCGCACGGCTCCATCGGTTACCAGACCATCTTCGCCGCTGGTCTGACGCTGATGCTGATGACCCTGGGCTTCAACCTGCTCGGCTATTACCTGCGCAAGCGCTTCCGCGAGGTCTATTGATCCATGAACCAACAGGACATCCAGGCCATCCGGGCCATCATCGCGCGCCACAAGCGCTGGGACATGCTGTTCGGCCTGCTCGGGCTGCTCGCGCTGATGGTCGGCGTGCTTACGCTGACCGTGCTGTTCGCCGACATGGCGATCAAGGGGGCTGCGCGCATCGACTATGACTTCCTGACCAATTTCCCGTCGCGTCGCGCCGGCAGCGCCGGCATCCTGTCGGCCTGGGTCGGCACGATACTGGTCATGCTGGTGACCGCCTTCTCGGCGGTGCCGCTGGGCGTGGCGGCCGGCATCTATCTGGAAGAGTACGCGCCGAAGAACTGGGTCACCGACATCATCGAAATCAACGTGACCAACCTCGCGGGCGTGCCGTCCATCGTCTATGGCCTGCTGGCGCTGGGGCTGTTCGTGTACAAGTTCGGCTTCGGTCAGTCCATCCTGTCGGCCGGCCTGACGCTGGGCCTGCTCATCCTGCCGGTGGTCATCGTGGCGACGCGCGAATCGATCCGTGCGATTCCGCAGATGGTGCGCGAGGGTGCGTACGCCTGCGGCGCAACGACCTGGCAGACGGTGCGCGATCACATCGTGCCGTATTCGAGCGCCGGCATCCTGACCGGCGTCATCATCGGCATGGCGCGAGCCATTGGCGAAACGGCGCCCATCATCACCATCGGCGCGCTGACCTTCATCGCCTTCCTGCCGCCCGCGCCCTATTCGGAAGTCTTCCCCTATATCAATTTCGAGTGGCTGACGGCGCCTTTCACCGTGATGCCGATCCAGATGTTCAACTGGACTTCGCGCCCGGAAGCAGCCTTCCAGGTCAATGCCGCGGCGGCCGGTTTCATCCTGGTCTTCATGACGCTGGCGATGAATGGCGTCGCGATCTGGCTGCGCTACCGCCTGCGCCGCAACATCAAGTGGTAAGCCGATCGTCCGCACCGCATACAACCTTCAAGAGAATCCGACCATGACCACTGCGATCGATGTGCGCTCCGCTGCCAAGGCCGAAGTCAAGAACCTGAATTTCCACTACGGTGCCTTCCATGCGCTAAAGGGCATCAACATGCCGGTGCATGAAAAGAAGGTGACGGCGCTGATCGGCCCGTCCGGCTGCGGCAAGTCTACGCTGCTGCGCTGTTTCAACCGCATGCACGACCTGTATCCGGGCAACCGCTACGACGGCAAGATCCTGCTGCACCCGGACAACACCAATCTGCTCGACGACAACGTCGATCCGATCGAGGTGCGCATGCGCATCAGCATGGTGTTCCAGAAGCCCAATCCCTTCCCCAAGTCGATTTACGAGAACGTGGCTTACGGCCTGCGTGTGCGTGGCGAGAAGCGTCGCTCGGTGATCGACGAGCGGGTGGAGCAGGCGCTGCGCGGTGCGGCGCTGTGGGACGAAGTGAAGAACCGGCTGAACGAGCTGGGCGCCAATCTGTCCGGCGGTCAGCAGCAGCGCCTGTGCATCGCGCGCGCGCTGGCCACCGACCCGGAGATCATCCTGTTCGACGAGCCGACTTCGGCGCTCGACCCGATCGCCACCGCCAGCATCGAGGAACTGGTGACCGAACTGAAGGACAAGGTGACCATCCTGATCGTCACCCACAACATGCAGCAGGCAGCGCGGGTATCCGACTACACCGCATACATGTACATGGGTGAGCTGGTCGAGTTCGGCCTGACCGACCAGATCTTCATCAAGCCGCAGAAGAAGGAAACCGAGGACTACATCACCGGCCGCTTCGGCTGATGTTCCGATGCGCCCAGCTCCGCGTTGGGCCTCCTGACCTGACAGACAGTCAGCCAGCGTCGGCCCGCCTTGATCCGGACGCATCGGGATTTGCGCGCGGCCCGCGATTCAATAGCAACAGGCCCTAGCCCCGCCGTCTGCCGAGCCCCGGATTTTTGCGCTGCGATGCGCTAGAATCCGGGGTTTTGCTTTTGGCGCGCGAGCGTTTTGGCGATGCGAAAACTGGTCGTAGGCAACTGGAAGATGCATGGCGGGCTGGGCGCCAATGCGGCGCTGCTCGGTGCGCTGCGCGAGGCAGGCGGGCAGGGATGTCCGTCGGCGGTGTGCGTGCCCTTCCCCTATCTGCAGCAGGCGAAGTCGCTGCTCGAAGGTTCGGCCATTGCGTGGGGCGCACAGGATCTGAGCGAGCACGCGGTCGGCGCCTATACCGGAGAAGTGTCCGGTGCGATGCTGAACGACTTCGGATGTCGTTACGTCATCGTCGGTCACTCTGAACGGCGCGCGCTGTTCGGCGATACCGACGAGCGTGTCGCCGCCAAGGTCGACGCGGCGCTCGCAGTCAAGCTGCAGCCCATCCTGTGCGTCGGCGAAACGCTGGACGAACGCGAGGGCGGGGTGACCGAAGCCGTGGTCGAGCGTCAGCTCAAGGCAGTGTTCGAGCGCGGTGGCGCAGCGGCGCTGGCTGCCTGCGTGATTGCCTACGAACCGGTGTGGGCCATCGGCACTGGCAAGACGGCGACACCAGCGCAGGCGCAGGCGGTGCATGCCTTCATCCGCGGGCGACTGGCTGCATGGTGCGGTGCCGACGTCGCCGTGCGCACGACGATTCTTTACGGCGGCAGTGTCAAGCCGCAGAACGCCGCCGAGCTTTTCGGTCAGGCGGATATCGATGGTGGACTTATTGGCGGTGCGTCGCTGGTGGCCGGGGATTTCCTCGCCATCGTGGCCGCTGCAGCATCCTGAGGTGATTTGATGGGTATCGTTTTTTCGCTTGTGCTGTCGGTCCACGTGCTGGTCGGCATCGGTGTCATCGTTCTCGTGCTGCTGCAGCATGGCAAGGGCGCCGACATGGGTGCCGCCTTCGGCAGCGGTGCTTCGGGCAGCCTGTTCGGTTCGTCCGGTTCGGCGAACTTCCTCAGCCGCACGACCGCTGCGCTGGCAGCCGTGTTCTTCTGCACCAGTCTCGCGCTGAGCTATATGGCGACCAATCAGCCGAAGTCGGGTGCCAGTTCGGTCATCGATGCGGCCAAGACTGTCACCGTTCCCGCTACACCTGATGCACCGCAGCAACCGGCTGCAACGCCCGCCCAGCCTGATTCCAAGGCGGCGGATATTCCCAAGTAAGTCCGCATTCATCGTGAAACGCGCTATACTCCGCGCGTTTCACGCTGCAGTGCAACGTGGTGCGCAGCCGATCGGTGGTGCGCCGTGAGCCGGCCCCGGATTACTCCCCGTGCCGCCGGAAATGATTTCACGCATGAATAACCCGTCATGTTGATCGAATACTTTCCGATCCTTCTGTTCATTCTCATCGGCATCGGTTTCGGTTTCGTGCCGATGATCGCCGGCAAGCTGGTCGGCCCCAGCCGCCCGGACCCCGACAAGCTCTCCCCCTACGAGTGTGGCTTCGAAGCGTTCGAAGACACGCGCATGAAGTTCGATGTGCGCTACTACCTCGTGGCCATCCTGTTCATCCTGTTCGACCTGGAAATCGCCTTCCTCTTCCCGTGGGCCATCGTGCTCGAAGAGATCGGCATGTTCGGTTTTGTCGCGATGATGATTTTCCTCGGCATTCTGGTCGTGGGTTTCATCTACGAATGGAAGAAGGGCGCGCTGGACTGGGAGTGATCCTGCCAGGCGGTCGGGCGTCTGCCCAATTAAGTTATTACGACGGATTGATCGATGAGCATTGAAGGCGTTCTTCAGGAAGGCTTCGTCACGACTCAGCTCGACAAGCTGATCAACTGGACCCGCACCGGCTCCTTGTGGCCGATGACCTTCGGTCTGGCTTGCTGTGCTGTCGAGATGATGCAGGCGGGTGCTTCGCGTTACGACCTCGACCGCTTCGGCATCGTGTTTCGCCCCAGCCCCCGGCAGTCCGATCTGATGATCGTGGCCGGCACGCTGTGCAACAAGATGGCGCCGGCGCTGCGTCGCGTCTATGACCAGATGCCCGAGCCGCGCTGGGTGCTGTCGATGGGCTCCTGTGCCAACGGCGGCGGTTACTACCATTACTCCTACTCGGTGGTGCGCGGCTGCGACCGCATCGTGCCGGTCGACGTCTATGTGCCGGGCTGTCCGCCGACGGCCGAGGCGCTGATCTACGGCCTGATGCAGCTGCAGAACAAGATCCGCCGTACCAGCACCATCGCCCGCTGAACGTCATGAGCACACGCATTGAATCCCTGCGCGACGCGCTGACGGCGCAGTTCGGCGACAAGATCCGCACTGCTGCCGTCGAACTGGGCGAGCTGACCATCGAGGTCGGCGCCGACGACTACCACGACATCGCTGTCGCACTGCGCGATCACGCCGATACGCCATTCGAGCAGCTGATCGACCTGTGCGGCCTCGATCTGTCGACGCACGCGACCCGCTCTTCGGGCGCGCGCTACGCGGTCGTGGTGCATCTGATGTCGATCGCCGCCAACCTGCGTCTGCGGCTGCGCACCTTCGTGTCGGACGAGGACTTTCCGGTCATCGCCTCGGTGAACGACGTGTGGCCGGCGGCCAACTGGTTCGAGCGTGAGGCCTTCGACCTGTTCGGCATCATGTTCGCCGGACACGGCGACCTGCGTCGCCTGCTGACCGATTACGGTTTCGTCGGTCACCCCTTCCGCAAGGACTTCCCGATTTCGGGTCACGTCGAAATGCGCTATGACCCGGAAACCAAGCGGGTCATCTACCAGCCGGTCACCATCGCACCGCGCGAAGTCACGCCGCGCGTCGTGCGCGAAGAAAACTACGGGGACGTCGGCCATGGCTGAGATCCGCAACTACACGATGAACTTCGGGCCGCAGCATCCGGCGGCCCACGGCGTGCTGCGCCTGGTGCTCGAACTGGACGGCGAAGTCGTCCAGCGCGCCGACCCGCACATCGGCCTGCTGCATCGCGCGACCGAGAAGCTGGCCGAGACCCGCACCTGGGTGCAGAGCGTGCCCTACATGGACCGTCTCGACTACGTGTCGATGATGTGCAACGAGCACGCCTACTGCATGGCGATCGAGAAGCTGCTGCAGATCGACGTGCCGGAGCGCGCGCAGTACATCCGCGTCATGTTTGACGAAATCACGCGCATCCTCAACCACCTGCTGTGGCTCGGCGCGCACGCGCTCGACGTCGGCGCGATGACGGTGTTCCTGTACGCTTTCCGCGAGCGCGAAGACCTGATGGACGCCTACGAGGCGGTGTCGGGTGCGCGCATGCACGCGGCCTACTACCGTCCGGGCGGCGTCTACCGCGACCTGCCGGATTCGATGCCGCAGTACCAGGCGAACAAGTTCAAGAACGCCGACGCGATCAAGCGGCTGAACGAGAACCGCAGCGGTTCGATGCTCGACTTCCTCGAGGATTTCACCAATCGCTTCCCGCGCTATGTCGACGAGTATGAAACCCTGCTCACCGACAACCGCATCTGGAAGCAGCGTCTGGTCGACATCGGCATCGTGACGCCTGAGCGCGCCAAGGCGCTCGGTTTCACTGGCCCGATGCTGCGTGGTTCGGGCATCGCCTGGGACCTGCGCAAGAAGCAGCCGTATGAAGTGTACGACCGCATGGATTTCGATATCCCGGTCGGCACCAATGGCGACAGCTACGACCGCTACCTGGTCCGCATCGAAGAGATGCGCCAGTCCAACCGCATCATCCGTCAGTGCATCGACTGGCTGCGCAAGAACCCGGGCCCGGTCATCAGCCCCAACCACAAGGTTGCACCGCCGTCGCGCGAAGCGATGAAGGGCAATATGGAAGAGCTGATCCACCACTTCAAGCTGTTCACCGAAGGCATCCACGTGCCGGAAGGCGAGTGCTATGCCGCGGTGGAACACCCGAAGGGCGAGTTCGGCATCTACGCGATGTCGGACGGCGCCAACAAGCCCTACCGCCTGAAGATCCGCGCGCCCGGTTTCGCACACCTGGCGGCGATGGATGAAATGTCCCGCGGACACATGATTTCCGACGTCGTCGCCATCATCGGCACGATGGACATCGTGTTCGGCGAGATTGACCGATAAGCATCCGGTGAGCATGGACAGAATGAGTTTCTCGCTGAGTGAAGCGTCGCGCGCGGCGATCGACCGCGAAGTCGCGAAGTACCCCGAAGGCCAGGCGATCTCCGCCGTGATGGCCGGCCTGCGCATTGCGCAGGAACAGAACGGCTGGCTATCGCCCGAAGCGATCGAGGCCGTGGCCGTCCATCTGAACATCCCGCCGATGGCGGCGATGGAAGTGGCCACCTTCTACAACATGTACGACGTGAAGCCGGTCGGTCGCTGGAAGATCACCGTTTGCACGAACCTGCCCTGTGCGCTGTCCGGCGGCGAGCAGGCGGCCGAGTACGTGAAGGAGAAGCTGGGCATCGGTTTCAACGAAACCACCGCCGACGGCCGCTTCACGCTGAAGGAAGGCGAGTGCATGGGTGTGTGCGGCGACGCGCCGGCCATCATCGTCAACAACACGCGTCTGTGCAGCTGGATGAGCCGCGAGAAGATCGACGCACTGCTGGACGAGCTGAAATGAACGCCCCTGAGAACCCGCAAGCCATCCTGCTCGCCGGCCTGGACGGCGACAACACCTGGGGCATCGAGCACTACATCAAGCGCGGCGGCTATTCGGCGCTGCGCAAGATTCTCGAATCCGGCATGACGGCGGACCAGATCATCGCCGAGGTGAAGAAATCCGACCTGCGCGGCCGTGGCGGCGCAGGTTTCCCCACCGGCCTGAAGTGGAGCTTCATGCCGCGCCAGTTCCCGATGGACAAGTACGTCGTCTGCAACTCGGACGAGGGCGAACCGGGCACCTTCAAGGACCGCGACCTGCTGCGCTACAACCCGCACCTGGTCATCGAGGGCATGGCCATCGCCGGTTTCGTGATGGGCTGCACCCGCGGCTACAACTACATCCACGGCGAGGTGTTCTCGCTCTACCAGCGCTTCGAGGAAGCGCTGGCCGAGGCGCGTGCCGCCGGCTTCATCGGCAAGAACATTCTGGGCAAGGGTTTCGATTTCGACCTGTTCGCGCACCATGGCTGGGGCGCCTACATCTGCGGCGAAGAGACTGCGCTGCTCGAATCGATCGAAGGCAAGAAGGGGCAGCCGCGCTTCAAGCCGCCGTTCCCGGCCAGCCACGGCCTGTACGGCAAGCCGACCACGATCAACAACACGGAAACCTTCGCGGCCATTCCATGGATCATCAACAACGGCGGCGAGGCTTTCCAGGCGCTGGGCAAGCCGAACAACGGCGGCACCAAGATCTTCTCGGTGTCCGGCCACGTCAATCGCCCGGGCGTCTATGAAATCCCGCTCGGCACGCCGTTCGCGGCGCTGCTCGAAATGTGCGGCGGCATGCGCGGCGGCCGCAAGCTGAAGGCGGTCATTCCCGGCGGCTCGTCGGCACCGGTGCTGCCGGCCGACATCATGATGGACTGCACGATGGACTATGACTCCATCTCCAAGGCCGGCTCCATGCTGGGTTCGGGCGCGGTCATCGTGATGGACGAGACCACCTGCATGGTGAAGTCGCTGGAGCGTCTGTCCTACTTCTATCACGAGGAATCCTGCGGCCAGTGCACGCCCTGCCGCGAGGGTACCGGCTGGCTGTACCGCATGGTGCATCGCATCGAGCACGGCCAGGGCCGCCCGGACGACCTCGACACGCTGGACAACGTCGCCAGCAACATCGCCGGCCGCACCATCTGCGCGCTGGGCGACGCCGCCGCTTTCCCGGTGAAGAGCTTCATCAAGCACTTCCGGTCCGAATTTGAGTATCACGTCGAGCACAAGCACTGCCTCGTCCCGGTGGACGTGCAGCGCGAAGGCAGCCGCATTTACGTGGAACACGCAGCATGCTAGAGATCGAGATCGACGGCCAGAAGCTGGAAGTGCCGGACGGCAGTACCGTGATGGATGCGGCCAACCGTCTGGGCCTGCACATTCCGCACTTCTGCTATCACAAGAAACTGTCCATCGCCGCCAACTGCCGCATGTGTCTGGTGCAGGTCGAGCGCGCGCCGAAGCCGCTGCCCGCGTGTGCCACGCCGGTCACCAACGGCATGAAGGTGCAGACGCATTCCGACCAGGCCATCACCGCGCAGAAGGGCGTGATGGAGTTCCTGCTGATCAATCACCCGCTGGATTGCCCGATCTGCGATCAGGGTGGCGAGTGCCAGCTGCAGGATCTCGCCGTCGGTTACGGCGCGTCGGCCTCCCGCTATCAGGAAGAGAAGCGGGTGGTGATGAACAAGAATCTCGGTCCGCTGATTTCGACCGACATGACCCGCTGCATCCACTGCACCCGCTGCGTGCGCTTCGGCCAGGAAATCGCCGGCGTCATGGAACTGGGCATGGCCAACCGCGGCGAGCATTCGGAAATCATGACCTTCGTCGGTCACACCGTCGATTCCGAACTGTCGGGCAACATGATCGACCTGTGCCCGGTCGGTGCGCTCACCTCCAAGCCCTTCCGCTATTCGGCCCGTACCTGGGAACTGTCGCGCCGCAAGACGGTGAGTCCGCACGACAGTCTGGGCACCAACCTCGTCGTCCAGGTCAAGCACGACGAAGTGAAGCGCGTGCTGCCGCTGGAGAACGAAGAGGTCAACGAGTGCTGGATTTCCGACCGTGACCGCTTCTCCTACGAAGCGCTGAACAGCGACGATCGTCTGACCACGCCGATGATCAAGCAGGACGGCAAGTGGATCGAGGTCGATTGGCAGACCGCGCTCGAATACGCCGCCAACAGTCTGAAGCGCGTCGCCGACGAACACGGTGCCGCGAAGATCGGCATGCTGGCTGCGCCGTACTCGACGACCGAAGAACTCTATCTGGGCGCGCAACTGATGCGCGGCCTCGGTGGCGGCAACATCGACCACCGTCTGCGCCAGACCGATTTCGGTCTGGACGGCAAGCTGGCCGGCATCCCCTGGCTGGGCATGAAGGTGGCCGACGTATCGAAGCTGTCCGCAGCGCTGGTCGTCGGCAGCTTCCTGCGCAAGGATCACCCGCTGATGGCGCAGCGCCTGCGTCAGGCCGCGCGTCGCGGTACCCGCGTCAGTGCGCTCGGCGTAAGCAACGAAGACTGGCTGATGACCACCTTCGCCCGCGTTACCGTCGCGCCGTCGGCACTGGCCGGTGAACTGGCCGCGCTGGTCAAGGCCGCTGCCGAAATCCGTGGCGTCGCGGTGCCGGCGGGCGCTGAGTCGGCCGAGGTGTCGGATGCGGCCCGCCGCATTGCGCAGAGCCTGTGCGACGACGGTGCGCGCGCCGTCTTCCTCGGCTCGGTCGTCCAGCAGCATCCGGACGCTGCCGGCCTGCATGCGCTGGCACAGGAACTGGCGCGGCTGACCGGTGCCACCCTGGGTTATTTGGGCGAAGCCGCGAACAGCGTCGGCGCTGCCACCGTCGGTGCGCAATCCGGCCTGAACGCGCAGCAGATGCTGCTCGGCGGCCTGCGCGCCTACGTGCTGCTGCACACCGAACCCGAACTCGACGCGGCCAACGCGCCGATGGCGGTCGAAGCGCTGAAGGGCGCCGACACCGTCATCGTCATGTCGCCGTTCAAGACCGGTCTGGACTACGCCGACTGTCTGCTGCCGGTGTCGCCCTTCACCGAAACCTCCGGCACCTTCGTCAGTGTCGAAGGCCGCATCCAGAGTTTCCACGCGGTGGTGCGTCCGAAGGGCGAAACCCGTCCGGCGTGGAAGGTGCTGCGCGTGCTCGGCAGCCTGCTCGAGCTGGGCGGCTTCAAGTTCGATTCGTCGGAAGCGGTGCGCGACGAAGCGCTGGCCGGTGCGAATGGCTGGCTGCCCGAGTACAAGCTGGACAACACCGCGAGCGATGTCGCGTTCGCGCGTCCGTCCGCGGTGACCGGTCTGCAGCGCATCGCCGACTACCCGATCTACCGTAACGACGCGCTGGTGCGTCGCGCACCGGCACTGGCTGCCGCGCGCGATTCCGCGGCGCCGATGGCCCGCGTGAATCCGGCCACCGCTGCGGCGTCCGGCCTGACCGAGGCGAAGCGCGTCCGCGTGCGCGGTTCGGCCTGGTCGAGCGAACTTGATCTTGCGCTGGATGACACCGTGCCGGCAGGCTGCGTGCGCGTGTCGGCCGGCTGGCCGCAGACTGCGCCGCTGGGCACGCTGTCCGGCATCCTGAACGTGGAGGCCCTGTAATGGACGCGCTGCTGCAACCCGTGCAGGACCTGCTCGGCGCCGCCTGGGTGCCGGTGTGGACCCTGGTCAAGATCTTCGCGATCATCCTGCCGCTGATGGGCTGTGTCGCCTACCTGACGCTGGCCGAGCGCAAGATCATCGGCTGGATGCAGGTGCGCAACGGCCCGAACCGCGTCACCTTCTTCGGCATCAAGGCGCTGGGTGGTCTGGCCCAGCCGATCGCCGACGGCCTGAAGCTGCTGTTCAAGGAAATCGTGCTGCCGTCGGCGTCGAGCAAGACGCTGTTCGTGCTGGCGCCGGTGCTGGCGCTGGCGCCGTCACTGGCCGCCTGGGCGGTGATCCCGTTCAACGACGGACTGGTGCTGGCCGACATCAACGCCGGCCTGCTCTACATCATGGCCATCACGTCGATGGGCGTGTACGGCGTCATCATCGCCGGCTGGGCGTCGAACTCGAAGTACGCCTTCCTCGGCAGCCTGCGTTCGGCGGCGCAGATCGTCGCCTACGAAATCGCCATGGGCTTCGCGCTGGTGACCGTGCTGATGGTGTCGCAGAGTCTGAACCTGTCGGACATCGTGCGCGGGCAGGGCGAGGGCATGTTCGCCAACATGGGTCTGGGCGTGCTGTCGTGGAACTGGCTGCCGCTGTTCCCGATGTTCATCGTCTACTTCATCGCCGGCGTGGCCGAAACCAACCGCTCGCCGTTCGACGTGGTGGAAGGCGAATCGGAAATCGTGGCCGGTCACATGATCGAGTACTCGGGCATGGCGTTCGCGCTGTTCTTCCTTGCCGAGTACGCCAACATGATCCTGATCGCGACGCTGACCTCGATCATGTTCCTCGGCGGCTGGCTGTCGCCGGTCGGTTTCCTGCCGGACGGTTTCCACTGGCTGGCGGCGAAGAGCGCTTTCTGCCTGTTCTTCTTCCTGTGGCTGCGCGCGACTTTCCCGCGCTACCGCTATGACCAGATTATGCGTCTGGGCTGGAAGGTTTTCATCCCGGTCACCATCGTGTGGCTCGTGTTCATCGGCGGCTGGATGATGTCTCCGCTGTCGATCTGGAAGTAAGGGACGCGTTATGGGTTCGATGAGAGATTTGTTCGGCGGGCTGATGCTGACCGAACTGGTGAAGGGCATGGCGCTGACCGGCCGTCACCTGTTCGCGCGCAAGATCACCCTGCAGTTTCCGGAAGAGAAGACGCCGCAGTCGCCGCGTTTCCGCGGTCTGCACGCGCTGCGCCGCTATCCGAACGGCGAGGAACGCTGCATTGCCTGCAAGCTGTGCGAGGCGGTGTGCCCGGCGATGGCCATCACCATCGAGTCGGATCAGCGTGACGACGGCACCCGCCGTACCACGCGTTACGACATCGATCTGACCAAGTGCATCTTCTGCGGTTTCTGCGAGGAAGCCTGTCCGGTCGATGCCATCGTCGAGACGCGCGTGCTCGAGTACCACGGTGAAAAGCGCGGTGACCTGTACTACACCAAGCAGATGCTGCTGGCCGTCGGCGATCGCTATGAAACGCAGATCGCCAAGGACAGGGAAGCGGACTCGAAGTACCGCTGATGGCCGGGCCCGCGCGAGCGGGCAGGGCTCAAGGGAACGGACAAGAACGAATCGATGATGGATTTCCAGACCGCAGTTTTCTTCTTCCTCAGCGCCATCCTGGTGGCCGCGTCGCTGCGCGTCATCACTGCGCGCAATCCGGTGCACGCGGCGCTCTACCTGGTGCTGTCCTTCTTCACCGCCGGTGGCATCTGGATGCTGCTGCAGGCAGAGTTCCTCGCGATCGCGCTGGTGCTGGTCTATGTCGGCGCGGTGATGGTGCTCTTCCTCTTCGTCGTGATGATGCTGGACATCAATATCGAGCGGATGCGCGAGGGCTTCTGGGCCAATCTGGTACCGGGCCTCATCGTAGCTGGCCTGATGCTGGCCGAGATGTTCGCCGTGCTGGGCGCCAAGTACTTCTCGGCTGACCGCATGCCAGCGCCCGAGGCTGCCGCCGCCGGCTACAGCAACACCAAGGAACTGGGGCGGCTGATCTACACCGAGTACGTGTATCCGTTCGAACTCGCCTCGGTCATCCTGCTGGTCGCCATCATCGCGGCCATCGCGCTGACCATGCGCAAGCGCAAGGACACCAAGTTCCAGGAACCGGCCAAGCAGATCGCGGTGCGCCGTGAAGACCGCGTGCGCCTGGTGTCGATGCCGGCCGAGAAAGACTGAGAAAAGAAGCGCACGACATGACCTCCTTGCCCCTTTCCTACTTCCTGATGCTGGGCGCCGTGCTGTTCGCGATCAGCGTGGTCGGCATCTTCCTGAACCGGAAGAACCTCATCGTTCTGCTGATGGCGATCGAACTGATGCTGCTGGCGGTGAACATGAATTTCGTCGCCTTCTCGCACTACCTCGGCGACCCGTCCGGCCAGATCTTCGTTTTCTTCATCCTTACCGTAGCCGCCGCGGAATCCGCGATCGGGCTGGCCATCCTCGTGGTGCTGTTCCGCAACCTGAACACCATCCACGTCGATGATCTGGACAGCCTGAAAGGTTGAGCGACATGACATCGATGCAAAAGCTCTATCTGCTCGTCCCGCTCGCGCCGCTGTTCGGCGCCATCATCGCCGGCCTGTTCTGCCGCGTCATTCCGCGCTGGGTCGCGCACAGCGTCACCATCCTCGGCGTCGCCGTGGCGCTGGTCGCGTCCTGGGTCATCTTCCAGGACGTGCAGGCCGGCAACAGCTTCAATGGCGCGCTCTACACCTGGGCGACCAGCGGCGATCTGAAGATGGAAATTGGCTTCCAGATCGACAAGCTGACCGTGATGATGATGCTCGTGGTCACCTCGGTGTCGCTGATGGTGCACCTCTACACCATCGGCTACATGGCCGAAGATCCCGGCTACAACCGTTTCTTCTCCTACATTTCGCTGTTCACCTTCTCGATGCTGATGCTCGTCATGAGCAACAACTTCGTGCAGCTGTTCTTCGGCTGGGAAGCGGTGGGTCTGGTGTCCTATCTGCTGATCGGTTTCTGGTTCAAGCGCCCGACCGCCGTGTACGCCAACCTGAAGGCCTTCCTGGTGAACCGCGTCGGTGACTTCGGCTTCCTGCTCGGAATCGGCCTGATCGCCGCCTACGCCGGCACGCTCAATTACGCCGAGGTGTTCGCCAAGCGTGAGGAGCTGGTGGCCATGACGGTCGCCGGCACCGACTGGCCGCTGCTCACCGCGGTCTGCATCGGCCTGTTCATCGGCGCGATGGGCAAGTCGGCGCAGGTGCCGCTGCACGTGTGGCTGCCGGATTCGATGGAAGGCCCGACCCCGATTTCGGCGCTGATCCACGCAGCGACGATGGTGACGGCCGGCATCTTCATGGTCACCCGTATGTCGCCGCTGTTCGAACTGTCGGAGACCGCGCTGTCCTTTGTGCTGGTGATCGGTGCGACGACTGCGCTGTTCATGGGCTTCCTCGGCATCATCCAGAACGACATCAAGCGCGTCGTGGCCTATTCGACGCTGTCGCAGCTCGGCTACATGACGGTGGCGCTGGGCGTGTCGGCCTACTCGGCCGCGGTGTTCCACCTGATGACGCACGCCTTCTTCAAGGCGCTGCTCTTCCTGGGCGCCGGCTCGGTCATCATGGGCATGCACCACGACCAGGACATGCGCAATATGGGCGGCCTGTGGAAGTACATGCCGATCACCTGGTTCACCTCGCTGCTCGGCTCGTTGGCGCTGATCGGCGTGCCTTTCCTGTCCGGCTTCTACTCGAAGGACTCGATCATCGAGGCGGTGCATTTCTCGACGATACCGGGCGCCGGCTACGCCTACTTCTGCGTGGTCGCCGGTGTGTTCATCACCGCCTTCTACTCCTTCCGCATGTACTTCCGCGTGTTCCACGGCCCGGAGAACTTCGGCAAGGCGCACGACGATCATCACGCGCACGGCGACGATCATCACGACGATGACCACCACGACGAACACCACGGCCTTGCGCCGGGCGAGAAGCCGCACGAGTCGCCGTGGGTGGTGTGGGTGCCGCTGGCGCTGCTGGCCATACCGTCAGTTTTCATCGGCTACTTCACCGTGCAGCCCATGCTGTTCGGCGACTGGTTCGACGGCGTCGTGACGGTGCTGCCTGAGCACGACGTGCTGGCCAAGGTCGGCGAGCACTTCCACTCCGCTGCCGGCATGGCGATGCACGGTTTCACCGCGCTGCCGTTCTGGCTCGCGCTGGGTGGCGTCGTGCTGGCCTGGGTCATGTACATCGCGATGCCCTCGCTGCCGGGCCGAATCGCGCCGATCTTCCGCCCGATCAATGTGGTGCTCGAGAACAAGTACTACTTCGACCGCTTCAACGAGATCGTCTTCGCCGGTGGCGCCCGTCTGCTGGGTCGCGGCCTGTGGGCCGCGGGCGACCGCACGATCATCGACGGTGTGCTGATCAACGGTTCCGCCTCGGCTGTCGGTGCGTTTGCGCGCCTCGCCCGCGGCATACAGACCGGGTACATCTACCGCTACGCGTTTGCAATGGTGATCGGTGTCTGTCTCCTGCTGCTGTGGAGACTGGGCTTCAAGTGATGTGGTGCGGGCGGTGAGGATGCCGCCCGTGGCGTGAATTCAGAGGGAGTGCCAGACGCGGTTGCCCTGACCGGTGAACGTGTCGGCTGAACAAACAAAGAAATGACCGATATTCCCCTTCTCAGTCTTGCCGTATGGCTGCCGATTGCCGGTGGTCTGCTCGTGCTCGCCAGTGGCGACGGCCGTAATGTGGCCTTCTCGAAACTGATCGCGCTGGTCACGGCCATCTTCGGCTTCCTGGTCACGATTCCGCTCTACACCGGCTTCGATACCGCCAGTGCCGGCATGCAGTTCGTCGAGTTGATGCCCTGGGTACGCGACTACAACATCAATTACCACCTCGGTGTCGATGGCATCTCGATGCCCTTCGTCATCCTGAACAGCTTCATCACGGTGCTGGTGGTGATGGCCGGCTGGACGGTGATCGAGTACAAGCCCTCGCAGTACTTCGCCGCCTTCCTGATCATGTCGGGCCTGCTGAACGGCATCTTCTCGGCGCTCGACGGCATCCTGTTCTACGTGTTCTTCGAAGCGTCGCTGATCCCGCTGTATCTGGTCATCGGTGTGTGGGGCGGCAAGAACCGCGTCTATGCGGCCTTCAAGTTCTTCCTCTACACGCTGCTCGGTTCGCTGCTGATGCTGGTCGCGCTGCTCTACCTGTTCCACAAGAGCGGCAGCTTCGCCATCCTCGACTGGCACCGCGAGCCGCTGGCGATGACCGCGCAGTCGCTGATCTTCTGGGCCTTCTTCGCCAGCTTCGCGGTGAAGGTGCCGATGTGGCCGGTGCACACCTGGCTGCCGGACGCCCACGTCGAGGCGCCGACCGGCGGTTCGGCCGTCCTGGCGGCGATCGGCCTGAAGCTCGGCGCCTACGGCTTTCTCCGGTTCTCGCTGCCCATCGTGCCAGACGCGGCCCAGCACTTCGCGCCGGTGGTGATCGGCCTGTCGCTGATCGCCGTCATCTACATCGGCCTGGTCGCGCTGGCGCAGACCGACATGAAGAAGCTGGTCGCCTATTCGTCGATCTCGCACATGGGCTTCGTCACGCTGGGCTTCTTCATCTTCAATCCGCTGGGCATCGAAGGCGCCCTGGTGCAGATGATTTCGCACGGCTTCGTGTCGGCCGCGATGTTCCTCTGCATCGGCGTGCTCTACGACCGCATGCACACCCGCAACATCGCCGACTACGGTGGCGTCGTGAATACGATGCCGAAGTTTGCCGCGCTGTTCCTGCTGTTCGCGATGGCCAACGCCGGCCTGCCGGCCACCTCCGGCTTCATCGGCGAATTCATGGTCGTGCTCGGCGCCATCCAGTTCAATTTCTGGACCGGCTTTGCCGCCGCCACCACGCTGATTCTCGGCGCGGCTTACACCTTGTGGATGTACAAGCGCGTGGTGTTCGGCGATGTCGCCAACAGCCACGTTGCCGAACTGAGCGACATCAATGCGCGCGAAATGCTCATCCTCGGTGTGCTGGCGGTGTGCACGCTGGCCATGGGCATCTGGCCGCAGCCGGTGACCGAAATCATGCATGCGACCGTGAACCAGCTGCTCGACCATGTCGCAGCCGGCAAGCTCTGACGGACCAAAAGAATGAACTTCCCTCTGCCTGACTTCTTCCCCGCATCGGCCGAAATCTTCGTGCTGGTGATGGCCTGCGTCGTGCTGCTCGCAGACCTCTTCAAGTCCGAACGCCAGGGCTGGCTGCCTTACCTGCTCACGCTGGCGACGCTGGCCGGCGCCTTCGCCATCCAGGCCGGTACCGCCGGACCGGACACGACGCTCACCTTCAGCGGCATGTTCGTCGATGACCGCCTCGCCGACGTGCTGAAGAGCTGTCTCTACATCACCGTGTTTGCTGTCGTCGTCTACAGCCGCGATTACCTGATGGCGCGCGGTCTGGAGCGTGGCGAGTACTACCTGCTGGTACTGTTCGCGACGCTGGGCATGCAGGTGATGATTTCGGCCAACCACTTCCTGACGCTCTACCTGGGCCTGGAACTGCTGTCGCTGGCGATCTACGCGCTGGTCGCGCTGGACCGAGAATCGGCGCGCTCGACCGAAGCGGCGATGAAGTACTTCGTGCTCGGCGCGCTGGCGTCCGGCCTGCTGCTGTACGGCATGTCGATGATTTATGGTGCGACCGGGACGCTGGAAATTTCCGCCATCGCCCGCAAGCTGTCCGACCCGGCCACCAATATGGACGTGCTGCGCTTCGGCCTGGTCTTCCTGGTCGCAGGCCTGGCCTTCAAGATCGGCGTCGTGCCTTTCCACATGTGGATTCCCGACGTCTATCACGGCGCGCCGACCGCGATCACGCTGCTGATCGGCTCGGCGCCCAAACTGGCCGGTTTCGCGATGGCGATCCGCCTGCTGGTCGACGGCCTGCCGACGCTGGCGGTAGAGTGGCAGCAGATGCTGATGCTGCTCGCCATCCTGTCGATCGCGCTCGGCAACGTGGTCGCCATCGCGCAGACCAATGTCAAGCGCATGCTGGCCTACTCGACCATTTCGCACATGGGCTTCATGCTGCTCGGTCTGGTCAGCGGCGTGATCGAACTGCGTGCCTCGGGTGACATCCATCTGTCCTACGCCTTCGGCAGCGCGATGTTCTACACCATCGCCTACGTGCTGATGAGCTCGGCCGCCTTCGGCACGCTGCTGGTGCTGACGCGCGCTGGCGTCGAAGCGGAAACGCTGGACGACCTGAAGGGCCTGAACCGTCGCAGCCCGTGGTTCGCCGCGGTGCTGATGATGGTCATGTTCTCGATGGCCGGCATTCCGTTCTTCATCGGCTTCTTTGCCAAGCTCGCTGTGCTGCAGGCGGTCGTCGCGGCCGGCTACATCTACACGGCGGTGTTCGCCGTGCTGCTGTCGCTGATCGGCGCCTTCTTCTACCTGCGCGTCGTCAAGCTGATGTACTTCGACGAGCCGCTCGACAACAGCCCGCTGGTCGCCTCCGGCGAAATGCGCGCGCTGCTGTCGGTCAATGCGCTGGCGATCGCGCTGATCGGCCTGATGCCGCAGTCGCTGCTCGCATTGTGTGCATCTGCCCTCGGCCAGGCGCTGAAGTAAGCGACGGATGGCGGACGACCTGACCGAAAGCACGCTGGATAGCCGTCAGGTCTACGACGGCGTCCTGCTCAAGGTCTATCAGGATCAGGTCCGGCTGCCGGACGGCAAGCAGGCGATCCGCGAGTACATCAAGCATCCGGGCGCCGTCGTCATCATCGCCATCCTGCCGGACGGGCGCATGGTGTTCGAGCGTCAGTTCCGCTACGGCCCGCGGCGCGTCTTCCTCGAATTTCCGGCCGGCAAGATCGATCCGGGCGAACCGATCGAACAGACGGCCATCCGCGAACTGCGCGAGGAAACCGGCCACGAGGCCGACAGCTGGGAACATCTCGGCACGATGCATCCCTGCATCGGCTATTCCGACGAGCGCATCGAAATCTTCCTCGCCCGCGGCCTGCGCCATGTCGGCGCTTCGCTCGACGAGGGTGAATTCCTCGAAGTGACCGCGCTGTCGCTGGAAGCCGCGATGTCGGCCGTGTGGCGTGGCGAACTGACCGACGCCAAGACGCTGGCCGCCCTGATCTGGGCGCAGCGCGTGTTCGCTCAGGGCTTCTGAGCCGCAGCATCCGAGTCGCTGATCCGTCGGGTGCCGGACGCTGCTGGCAGGCCGTTGTCGGGGTCAGAAGACCCCTCCCACAGAACCGTCCTCTTTGCTCCTGCCGCGGATTGGGCGCCTCAACCTGTGGGAGCGGCCTTGGCCGCGACTGCGGCGCTTGCGTCCGACAGAGGGTTATCTATGTCCGACTTACTCGGCGATGCGCTGGATGGGCTGGTCCTGACAGTGCGCAAGCCAGGCGCTCGCCGGCCCGATGCCCGGAATCACCACGTCCGGAGATACCTCCAGCAGCGGCAGCAGCACGAAGGCGCGCAGATGCGCGCGCGGGTGCGGCACGTTCAGCGTGTCGGTGTTGATCACGCGGTCCTCGTACAGCAGCACGTCCAGATCCAGCGTACGCGGCGCGTTCAGGAATTCGCGCACGCGGCCGTGCGTGCGCTCGATGTCGAGCAGGGCGTCGAGCAGGGCCTGCGGTTCCAGCGTCGTCCGCACGCGCGCAACGGCGTTGATGAAATCGGGCTGGTTGTCGTAGCCGATCGGCGCCGTGCGATAGAGCGACGATTTCCGTTCGAGCACGATGCCCGGCGCTGCGGCCAGTTCGTCGAGCGCTGCGCGTACCTGCTTTTCCGGATCCGCCAGGTTGGCGCCGAGCCCGATGTGGGCGATGTGGGTGGGGGCTTCTTGGCTCATGTCGTGTTCTCGTGATCTGGCCGCACTTTAGCACCGCCGGCCGCAGCGCCTCCGCGCTGCGGCGCCATTGTGGCGGCCGCGACACGGCGCAAACCTAATCTGGATCAAGGTGCACCGTCCGCCCGGCGGGCACAGTGCGCGCCATCCACGAAAGGAGCCGCGATGTCCGCACTCGAACTGAAACAGGAACACGTACTCGGCCTCGCGCCGATGGACGACATCCACCGCGAATTCATGCAGTTGCTGGCCCGTCTCGACGATGCGACGGCACCCGCTGCGCTGCCGTTACTCGATGAACTGGTGGCGCACACCGAAGCGCATTTCGCGCAGGAGGATGTCTGGATGGAAGCGTCGGACTTTCCGCCGCTGCACTGCCATCGCGGCGAACACGAGCGCGTGCTCGAGGTGCTGCGTGAGGTCAGACGCCTGGCGGCGGCCGGCGACGCGGGCATCGTGCATACGCTGGTGCGCGAACTGCCGGTGTGGTTCGAGCACCACGCCTCGACCATGGACACCATGCTGGCCGAGCACATCGCCCGCACCGGCTACGACGCGCGGACGACGCTACCAGAACTTGCGGAAGCCTGATCGTTCCGCTCAGACGCGGTCGCGCATCAGGCGCGCCTTTTCGCGCTCCCAGTCGCGCTTCTTCTCGGTCTCGCGCTTGTCGAACTGCTTCTTGCCCTTGGCCAGACCGATCTCGAGCTTGATGCGGCCACGCGTGTAGTGCAGGTTCAGCGGCACCAGCGTGTAGCCGGCGCGCTCGACCAGACCGATCAGCTTGCTGATTTCGTTCGCGTGCAGCAGCAGCTTGCGGCTGCGCGTCGGGTCGGGCTTGATGTGGGTGGAGGCGGTCGGCAGCGGCGACACGTGCATGCCGATCACGTACACCTCTTCGCCCTTGAGCACCACGTACGCCTCCTTCAGCTGCGTACGGCCGGCGCGGATCGCCTTCACCTCCCAGCCTTCGAGCACCAGACCCGCTTCGAAGCGTTCCTCGATGAAGTAGTCGTGAAAGGCCTTCTTGTTGTCGGCAATGCTCATGAAGTGAAACCGGTGAGGGACGTGCTGAAATGAAATCGGGGCTGCGTAGGGGGCGCTGCCGCGGATAGAATTGCGATTTTACCTTCTGATGACATGGCTGAAGTCCGAAAAACCGTGCTCATCGAGCGCAGTGCCGAACAGATGTTCCGCCTCGTCGATGACGTGGAACACTATCCGCAGTTCCTGCCCTGGTGCGGCGGCAGCCAGTTGATCGAGCGCACCGACGTGCTGACGCGCGCGCGCATCGACATCAACTACCACGGCGTCAAGGCTCACTTCGTCACCGCCAACGACAAGGTGTTCCCGCGCAGCATGACCATCCGCCTGGTTGAAGGGCCGTTCAACCGGCTCGACGGCACCTGGCTGTTCGCGCCGCTGGGCGAGGCCGCCTGCAAGATCGAGTTCAACCTGCATTACGAATTTTCGAGCCGGCTGATCGAGAAGGTGGTCGGTCCGGTGTTCAGCCATATCGCCAACACCTTTGTCGACGCCTTCGTGAAGCAGGCCGATCGCCAGTACGGACAGGGAACGCAGTGATGAGCGACAAGATCCACGTGCAGGTTGCCTATGCGCTGCCCGAGCGGCAGGACATCGTGACGATGGAACTGGTCGCAGGCGCCACCGCGCAGCAGGCAGTCGAGGCTTCCGGACTGCTGCAGAAGTATCCGGACATCGATCTGGCGAAGAACAAGCTCGGCGTGTTCTCCAAGCTGGTCAAGGCCGACCAGGTGCTGCGCGATCGCGACCGCGTCGAAATCTACCGTGCGTTGATTGCCGACCCGAAGGAAGTGCGGCGACAGCGCGCCGCCGAGGGCAAGGTACTCAAGAAGGGCGGCGGTGAGGCCGAACCGGCGGCCTGACCCGCGCCCTTACTTGCACCACTCCGACACCGACTTCTGCGCGTCTTCCATTTCCTTCGCGCGCCCGGCGTCGTCGAGGAATTCGCGTTCGCCCTGCGTGTTGAAGCGCACGATGCGCTGACCCGATTGCAGCGCGGCAAGCTTGCTGCGCGCCCGCGTGCAGTTCTCGGCCATCCGCTCTTTCTCGGCCTTCTCCTTGGCCTGTTTGGCTTCCGATTCCAGCCGTTCGTCGCGCCGCTTCTGGAACTCCTGCAGCTTTTCCTGCACCGAACCCGACCCATCGCCGGACGGCGGCGGCGGATTGATGTTCTTCTTCGTTGCGTTGGCGCCCGGCGGCGGGGTGTCGGAAAAAACGGTGCGTCCCTGGGCGTCCTTGTACTGGTAGACCTGGGCGGCGCAGGCGAGCGGAACACTGAGCAGCACGGCTGCGGCGATACGGACGAGCACTTCACAACTCCTCGATTGAGCGCCTTCTGGCGCGGCTTTCAGGGCCGGGTGCAGACGGCTGCGTCGACCGGCGTATAATACGTTTTTGCTAGTTGGGAAAGTAGTCATGCGTGTTATCCAGAAGGCGCTGACCTTCGACGACGTGCTCCTCGTGCCGGCGCACTCCAATGTGCTGCCGCGCGACGTCAGTCTCAGTACCCGTATCTCCCGCAACATCCGCGTCAATCTTCCGCTGCTGTCCGCCGCAATGGACACCGTCAGCGAAGCCCGGCTGGCCATCGCGCTGGCCCAGGAAGGCGGCCTCGCGATCATCCACAAGAACCTCACCGCCAAGCAGCAGGCCGCCGAAGTAGCCAAGGTGAAGCGTTTCGAAGCCGGCGTCCTGAAGGACCCGATCACCATCTCTCCCGACATGACGGTTCGCGAGCTGCACGGGTTGACACGCAGTCACCGCATTTCCGGTTTTCCGGTGCTCGACGGTGAGCGCGTGGTCGGCATCGTGACCAACCGCGACCTCCGTTTCGAAACCAATCTCGACCAGCCGGTCTCGCGCATCATGACGCCGCGCGAGCGCGTCGTGTTCGTGCGCGAAGGCGCGTCGCTCGACGAAGCGCGTTCGCTGATGCACAAGAACCGCCTCGAACGGGTGCTGGTGCTGGGCGAGAACGACACGCTGCGTGGCCTGATCACGGTCAAGGACATGCTGAAGTCGACCGAACACCCGCTGGCCGCCAAGGACGCGCACGGCCGTCTGCGTGTCGGTGCCGCGATCGGCGTCGGTGAAGGCACCGAAGACCGCGCCGCCGCGCTGGCCGAAGCAGGCGTCGACGTCATCGTGGTCGATACCGCGCACGGCCATTCGCAAGGCGTGCTCGACCGCGTGAGCTGGGTCAAGCGCACCTTCCCGCACATCGACGTGATCGGCGGCAACATCGCCACCGCCGACGCCGCCCGCGCGCTGGTCGATGCCGGCGCCGACGGTGTCAAGGTGGGCATCGGTCCCGGTTCGATCTGCACCACCCGCATCGTCGCCGGTGTCGGCGTGCCGCAGATCACCGCCATCGACAACGTCGCCACCGCACTCGCGTCGACCGATGTGCCGATGATCGCCGACGGCGGCATCCGCTACTCCGGCGACATCGCCAAGGCGGTCGCTGCCGGCGCCAACGCCGTCATGCTGGGCGGTCTGCTGGCTGGTACCGAGGAAGCGCCGGGCGAGATCGAACTGTTCCAGGGTCGTTCCTACAAGTCCTACCGCGGCATGGGTTCGCTCGGCGCGATGCAGCAGGGCGCCGCCGACCGCTACTTCCAGGACCCGGCGTCGAACGCCGACAAGCTGGTGCCGGAAGGCGTCGAAGGCCGTGTGCCCTACAAAGGCCCGGTGGTGAACGTGATCACCCAGCTGATGGGCGGCCTGCGTGCATCGATGGGCTACTGCGGCTGCGCCACGGTGGACGAAATGCGCTCGAAGGCGCAGTTCGTCGAAATCACCTCGGCCGGCATCCGCGAGTCGCACGTGCACGACGTGCAGATCACCAAGGAAGCGCCGAACTATCACGTTGATTGAGGGGCTGGGGGCCAGGGAGCAGGGGCTGGAGGGGCCGGGGCTTGATGAGCGAGGTGCGAAGCTATCGCGATTTGCTGGTCTGGCAACGAGCGATGGATCTTGCTCTCGGTATTTATGCTCTGAGTCGCTCCTTTCCGGACAGCGAGCGCTTCGTTATGGTCTCTCAGCTTCGTCGCGCAGCCGTGTCCGTTCCGTCGAATATCGCGGAAGGGCACGCGCGCAGTTCTACGCGCGACTTTCTTCGTTTTCTCTCGATCGCCTCGGGTTCGCTTGCTGAACTGGAAACGCAGCTCATCCTTGCACACCGTCTCGACTACCTTGATCAGGATCGGCTTGATTCGACCTTGGTCCTTGCTGGAGAAACAGGCCGGATGATTCGGGGCCTGCAAACCTCACTGGCGTCGCGCATCGCTGCGGCGCCCTAGTCCCCAGTCCCTAGCCTCTGACCCCTGAACCCCCATGCACAACAAGATCCTCATCCTCGATTTCGGCTCCCAGGTCACCCAGCTCATCGCGCGCCGCGTGCGCGAGGCGCACGTGTATTGCGAAATCCATCCGTGTGACGTGAGCGACGACTTCGTGCGCGGCTTCGGCGCGCAGGGCGTCATCCTGTCCGGCAGTCACATGTCGGCCTACGAGGAATCGACCGATCGCGCGCCGCAGGCGGTGTTCGAACTGGATGTGCCGGTGCTGGGCATCTGCTACGGCATGCAGACCATGGCGCAGCAGCTGGGTGGCAAGGTTGAGGCGGGGACGGTGCGCGAATTCGGCTACGCCGAAGTGCGCGCCCGCGGCCATACGAAGCTGCTCGACGGCATCGAGGATTTCCGCACCGCGCAGGGCCACGGCATGCTCAAGGTGTGGATGAGTCACGGCGACAAGGTGACCGAACTGCCGCCGGGCTTCGTCGTGATGGCGTCGACTGACAGCTGTCCGATCGCCGGCATGGCCGACGAAGCCCGCCGCTTCTACGGCGTGCAGTTCCACCCGGAAGTCACTCATACGGCGCGCGGCGCCGACCTGCTGCGCCGCTTCGTGCTCGACGTGTGCGGCTGCCAGGGCGACTGGATCATGGGCGACTACATCGCCGAAGCGGTCGAACGCATCCGCGAACAGGTGGGTGACGAAGAGGTCATCCTCGGCCTGTCGGGCGGTGTCGATTCGTCGGTGGCCGCGGCGCTGATCCATCGCGCCATCGGCGACCAGCTCACCTGCGTGTTCGTCGACCACGGCCTGCTGCGCCTGAACGAGGGGCAGATGGTGATGGAGATGTTCGCCGGCCGTCTGCATGCGCGGGTGATCCACGTCGATGCCGCTGACCAGTTCCTCGGTCACCTGAAGGGCGTGTCCGACCCGGAAGCCAAGCGCAAGATCATCGGCCGCGAATTCGTCGAGGTGTTCAAGGCGGAAGCCGCCAAGCTGAAGGCGGGCGGGCAGGGCCACAAGGGCGCGACCTTCCTCGCCCAGGGCACCATCTACCCGGACGTGATCGAGTCCGGCGGCGCCAAGAGCAAGAAGGCCACGACGATCAAGAGCCACCACAACGTCGGCGGCCTGCCGGAACAGCTGGGCCTCAAGCTGCTGGAACCGCTGCGCGAACTGTTCAAGGACGAAGTGCGCGAGCTGGGTGTGGCCCTCGGCCTGCCGCGCGACATGGTGTACCGCCACCCCTTCCCGGGCCCCGGTCTGGGCGTGCGCATCCTCGGCGAAATCCACGCCGAGTACGCCGACCTGCTGCGCCGCGCCGACGCCATCTTCATCGAGGAACTGCGCGCCACCATCGACCCGCAGACCGGCAAGAGCTGGTACGACCTGACCAGCCAGGCCTTCGCCGTCTTCCTGCCGGTGAAATCGGTCGGCGTGATGGGCGACGGCCGCACCTACGAATGGGTCGTCGCGCTGCGCGCGGTGCAGACCCAGGACTTCATGACCGCCCACTGGGCCGAACTGCCGCACAGCCTGCTCGGCCGCGTCAGCAACCGCATCATCAACGAGGTGCGCGGCATCAATAGGGTGGTCTACGACATCTCGGGCAAGCCGCCGGCGACGATCGAGTGGGAGTGATTCCGCACCGCTGCACTGCCAGAAACCACGACGAACCCCGGGCCTGTCCCGGGGTTTTCTTTTTTGCGCGTTGCCGTTCGCTCGCGATTGCCGCCCGCGCCCTCCCTCTCTACAATGCGAACAATTATCAATTGCATTGATGCCTGTCCGCAGCAGCGGACCGGGCGCGAGGGGAGTGCGCTGTGCGGACTGTCGAATGTGAGCTGCAGCGGGAGGCGGAGGATCTCTACCGGGGTCATCACGGTTGGCTGCAGGGCTGGCTGCGCCGCAAGCTGGGCGACGCGATGGAAGCGGCTGACATCGCGCAGGACGTGTTCATCCGCGTGCTGACGCGGCAGCAGCCGCTGCGCCCGCACGAGCCACGCGCCTATCTGTCCACCATCGCGCGCGGTCTGGTGATTGACCACTGGCGCCGGCGCGCCCTCGAACGCGCCTGGCTCGATACGCTGGCCGTGCTGCCGGAAGCCGAAGCGCCGTCGCCGGAGAACAGGCTGCTGGTGCTGGAGACGCTGATCGAGATCGACCGCATGCTCGACAGCCTGAAGCCGCAGGTGCGTACCGCTTTCCTGTGGGCGCAGCTCGAAGGCCTCAGCTGCCCGCAGATCGCCAGCCGGCTCGGTGTGTCGCTGGCCACCGCCGAGCGCTACGTCGCCCGCGCGCTGCGTCACTGCTACGCGATGCGCTTCGAGTCGTGAGCGAAGCCCTCACTGCCACGGCCGGCGAGCGCCTGCCGGACGACATCGTCGATGCGGCGATCGCCTGGTCGGTGCGGCTGGACTACAACGCAGCGACGCCTGCAGCGCAGCAGGCGTTCGCGCGCTGGCTCGACGCCGACCCGCGCCACGCGCAGGCGTGGGGCAGGGTGGCGGCGCTGCGTAGCGGCTTCTCCGGCCTGCCGGCAAGGCTGGCGCAGGACGTACTGCAGGCCGCCGAGGCGGGGCGCCGCGGGGCCACGGCCGGCCGGCGGCGCGCCTTGCGTGTGCTGTCGCTGTCCGGTGTGGCGCTGGCGAGCGGATGGGCGGTGCGCGAAACCATGCCCTGGCAGCGTCTGCTGGCCGACGCGAGCACGGCGGTGGGCGAACAGCGCACGCTGCGTCTGGCCGACGGCAGCGTGGTGATGCTGAATACCGACAGTGCCATCAGCAGCGATTTCTCCGACCAGCGCCGCGTGCTGGTGCTGCATCGTGGCGAAATCATGATCACCACCGGCGACGACGCGGGCGCTGCCGCGAAGCGCCCGTTCTGGGTCAGCACGCCCTTCGGCACGCTGCGCGCGCTGGGCACCCGTTTCGTCCTACGGCTCGAGCACTCTGAGGTGCGGGTCAGCGTGCAGGACGGCGCAGTCGAGGTGCATCCAGCCGAGGGCGGGGCGACGGTCGTGATCCACAGCGGCGAACGCGGTCTGCTCGGCCCGGCCGGCATCTCGCCGCCGGTCGTGGCGGATGCGGATGACGATGCGTGGACGGAGGGCGTCATCACCGGCCGCGACATGCGGCTGGCCGACCTGCTGGACGAACTGTCGCGCTATCGCAGCGGCCGCATCGTCTGCGATCCGCGGATCGCGGACTGGCGCGTGTCCGGCGTGTTTCACGTGCGTGACACCGACCGCGCGCTGCGCTTCCTGATGCAGGTGCAGCCGGTCAGCGTTCGCTACCGCACCCGCTACTGGGTCATCGTCGAGCCCGATCAGGCGGGTTGAGCACGGCCGCGCAAGAAATTTTCCGGTGAAGTGAGGGGATCCGCCGTCTGGTCCGGCCTCTGCAGTGAAGGCGCCCGTTTCGGGGCTGCTCTTCCAACCGGACCTGAAATCAGCCATGAACACTCCTTCCTCCGTGCCGGCCTTGCCTGCGCGTCCGCTTCCGCCGCTGACAGCCCTTTCCGCCGCGCTGCGCATCGCCCTGCTGGGTCTGACCCTGACGACCACCGCGCTGCCGCAGTTGGCGCAGGCACAGGAGGCCGCGGCGCCGGCTGCGGCCGGCGTGCTGCATTTCAGCCTGCCCGCCGGACCGCTCGCCACGGCGCTCGACCGCTATGCGCGCATCGCCGGCATCAATGTGTCCTACGAGGCGGCGCAGCTGGCCGGCGTGCGTTCGCGCGGGCTGGATGGCGATTACACCGCTGACGCCGCGTTGCGGGCACTGCTCGCCGACACCGGCTTCGAGGCAGTCGCGCGTGGCGAAGGCGGCTACACCGTGCGCCGGAGTACCGCACCGCGTCCGTCGGCGAACGCCGAAGTGCCGGTGCTCGATGCCGTGCGGGTGCGCGCCGACGCCGAATCCCTGCATCCGCTGCCAGCCCTGCAGGCCGGCGGCCAGATGGCGCGCGGTGGTCGCCTGGGCATGCTGGGCAACGCCGACGTGATGGACGCGCCGTTCAGCGTCAGCAGCTACAGCGTCGGCATGATCGAAGACAGGCAGGCGCTCAGCGTGGCCGACGTCGTCGGCAACGACCCGTCGATCCGCATTTCCGGGCATCCGGGCGACATCCTCGACACCTTCTTCATCCGCGGCTTCCCGATCGGCGACCAGAACGCGGGCGAGATCGCCTTCGACGGCGTGCATGGCGTGGCGCCGAACTACCGCGTGCTGGTTGATTACGCCGAGCGCATCGAGGTGATCAAGGGGCCGACCGCGCTGCTCTACGGCATGTCGCCGGCCAGCAGCGTGGGCGGCACCATCAACATCGTGCCCAAGCGGGCCGGCGCCGACGACCTCACGCGCTTCACCGCGAGCGTGTCGCCCAACGCGCAGTATGGTGGTCACCTCGACCTGAGCCGCCGCTTCGGTCCGGATCGTCGCCTCGGTCTGCGCTTCAACGGCAGCGTGCACGACGGCGACACCGGCATCGACAAGCAGTCGCGGGCGGCGACCGTCGGTGCGCTGGCGCTCGACTACAGTGGTGACAGGCTGCACGCCACGCTGGACATCGTCGATCAGCGCGAGGACATCGACGCGCCGTCGCGCCGTCCTTTCCTCGGCGCTGGCGTGGCCGTGCCGTCGGCACCGGACGGTCGGCGCAACGTGTCGCAGCGCTGGGAGCGTTTCGAAACCGAGGACCAGTCGGTGCTGGCGCGCGTCGAGTACGCGGCGAGAGAACAGCTCACGCTGTTCGCCAGCGTCGGCGGCGGACGCACCCGGGTCGATCGCCTGTTCGGCAACCCGACCGTGCTGAATGCCGCCGGCGACACCAGCACGGTGCCGCAGCGCTTCCGCTTCGACGTCGACCGCAGCACCGCCGAAGCAGGCCTGCGCGCGCGCTTCGAAACCGGGCCGGTGCGGCACGCGGTGAGCGCGCAGGTCAGCACCTATCGTGACCGTCTCGGGCGCATTTCGGCCAACGGCACCGCGGTGCTGTCCAATCTGTACGCGCCCTTTGACAGCCCGGCGCAGGACGTGCAGCTGGCGGGCGACGTGCCGCGCGTGTCGGACACCGAACTGAGCGGCGTCGCGCTGTCCGACACGCTGTCGATGTACGACGAGCGCCTGCAGCTCACGCTGGGCGTGCGCCGCCAGCGGGTGGAAACCGACAACTTCAATCCGCTGAACGGCGCGCTGACGACCGCCTACGACGAAAGTGCGCTGACGCCGCTGGTCGGCATCGTCGTCAAGCCGTGGCAGCGGGTGGCGCTGTACGCCAACCACATCCAGGGTCTGAGCCGCGGCGACATCGCGCCGCCGTCGGCCAGCAACGCCGGCGAAGTGTTCGCACCGTACAAGGCGCGGCAGAACGAAGTGGGCGTGAAGGCCGAGATCGGCGGCGTCATCGCCACACTGAGCGCCTTCCAGATCACCAAGCCGAGCGGCCAGCTGACCGGCACCGTGTTCGCAGTCGATGGCGAACAGCGCAACCGCGGCGTCGAACTGGCGTTGTCCGGCGAAGCCGCACCCGGCCTGCGTCTGCTCGGCGGCGTGACGCTGCTCGACGCCGACCTGACGCAGACCAATTCGGCCGCCACGCTGGGCCGTACCGCCGTCGGCGTGCCGTCCTTGATGGCCAACCTCGGCGCCGAGTGGGACGCAACCTTCCTGCCCGGCGTCACGCTGACCGGCAACGTGGTGCACACCGGCAGCCAGTACGTCGACCGCGCCAACACGCTGCGCGTACCGGACTGGACCACCGTCGATTTCGGTGCGCGCTACCGCACCACGGTCGCCGGCCGCGCCACCGTCTTCCGCGCCCAACTGCGCAATGCCTTCGATCGCAACTACTGGGCTGGCGTGTCGCAGTACGGCAGCCTGGTGCAGGGTGCGCCGCGCACGCTGCTGCTGTCGGCCACCGTCGATTTCTGAGCGCGGGGTGAGCACGATGAACGCATTCCGCATCGCGGCCGCGCTGCTTCTGGTGACGATGACAACGCCCAGCTGGGCGCACGGCATCTGGTTCGCCCAGCGCGCCGGGCGGCTGGCGCTGGTCTATGGCGAGGGCGCCGAGGACGTCGAGGTGTTCAGCCGCCGAGACCGCATCACGGCGCTGCAGGCTTTCGATGCCGCCGGTCGTCCGGTGGCGGTGCGTACCGTGCCGGCCGAGCCCATGCTGTTCGTCAGTGCCGACACCGCGGCCACCGTGCTGGCGGCGACGATGGACAACGGCCACTGGTCGCGCCTGCCCTCCGGCAAGTGGACGGCCGGCACGAAGGGAACGGTGCCCGGCGCAACCGTCACCGGCCGCTACCTGAAGTACGGCACCTACCTGCTGGCGGAACCGGCCGGTGAATTGCAGCCGGTGGCCGGCATGGCCTTCCAGATCGTGCCGGTCGGCAAGCGCTTTCCGCAACACCGCGGCGATGTGCTGACGGTACGCGTGCTGTACGAGGGGCGGCCGCTGCCCGGCGTCGAGGTGTGGCCGGATCTGGTCAACGATCCGGACGGCGCTTCGGTGCGGACCGGTGCCGATGGCCTGGCGACCGTCGTGGTGCGCAACCAGGGACTCAACGTGATCCGCGCCGAATACCTTGCGCGCGGCGATGCCGACGGCAAGGTGGATCAGGTCGAGCACTTCGCCACCCTCAGTTTCGCACTGAAGCCGCCCGCCGACTGAGCGCCCGGCTGCGTTCGGTCTGCCGGCGGAGGGTCGCCAGTGCCGGCAGACTGTAAAAATTCCAGCTTTTCCGGTCTGTTTGCGCGCGAGGATATTGTCGGCCGCACCCAACCGGTGCAGTCTCCGCTTGTTACAAAGCGTAAGCGGATATCACTACCTTGCACCGAAGACTGGACCCAGCAAGCACGACGATCCTGATCGTCGACGACATGTCGGAAAACCTTGAGGTGCTCGACGGCCTGCTGCGAACCGCCGGATATCGCGTGAAGGCGGCGAAGAACGGCGTCGCCGCGCTGCGGCTGGCAAGCGATCGTGATGCGCCGTCGCTCATCCTGCTCGACGTGATGATGCCCGGCATGGACGGCTACACGGTTCTCGAACGTCTGCAGAACGATCCGGCGACCTGCGACATTCCGGTCATCTTCGTCACGGCGCTGACCGAAGCCGGTGACGAGGAAGCCGGGCTGGCCATGGGGGCAGCCGACTACATTTCGAAGCCGATCAAGCCGGCCGTACTGCTGGCGCGCGTGCGCACCCATCTGCAGGCCAAGCTCGCGCGCGACCTGATGCGCGACCACAACGCCTGGCTGGAGGCCGAAGTCAGCCGGCGCATGGAAGAGAACGAGCAGATACAGGCGGTAAGCATCCGCGCGCTGGCCAATCTGGCCGAGACGCGCGACCACGAGACCGGACGCCACATCCGCCGCACCCAGGCCTACGTGCGGGTGCTGGCCGAGGCGCTGGCAGGCAACCCGCGCTTCGCGCCGGTACTGACGCCCGCCTGGATCGACCTGCTCACCCAGTCGGCGCCGCTGCACGACATCGGCAAGGTCGGCATTCCGGACCACATCCTGCAAAAGCGCGGCAAGCTCGACGCCGACGAGTGGGCGGTAATGAAGACGCACGCCGAGATGGGCGCGCGCGCCATCGAGTTTGCCGAGCGCGACGAGGTGAAGCCGGCCGCATTCCTTGCTCTGGCGCGCGACATCGCGCACTGGCACCACGAGCACTGGGACGGCAGCGGCTACCCGGACGGGCTGGCCGGCGAGGCGATCCCGCTGGCGGCACGGCTGATGACGGTGGCCGACGTGTTCGACGCGATGATGTCGCGCCGCGTGTACAAGTCGCCGTTCCCGGCGGACGAGGTGCGCGCCCACATCGTCGAGCGACGGGGCACGCACTTCGATCCGGACGTGGTCGACGTGTTCATCGAGCGTTATTCCGATTTCATCGACATCGCGAGGCGCCATGCCGACCCGACCTGAGTCGTCCGCCGCGTCGCCATCGGCACAGGCGCGCAGCGACGCGATCTGGGGCATGCGGATGACGGTGCTCGCGTACACCGGCATCGCCTCGCTGTGGATACTGCTGTCCGATGAACTGCTGCTTGCGCTGACTGACGATCCGAAGCGCTTTGCGCTGGCCAGCACCTTCAAGGGCTGGGCCTTCGTTGCCGTCACCGCCGGCGCGCTCTATCTGCTGATGCGCCGCCTGACCGGCCGCGCCCTCGACGCGCTCGAGCGCGAGAACGTGTCGCTGACGGCTCGCGCGCGCGCCGAATCGCTGCTCGACGCCATCATCCGCAGCGCCTCCGATCCGGTGTTCGCCAAGGACAGTGAGGGGCGCTATCTGGTCAGCAATCCGGAAGTCGTACGCCTGCTCGGCATTCCGGAGCAGGCCATGCTCGGCCGTACCGACGCCGACCTGCTGGCGCCGGAGGTGGCCCGCCGGGTGATGGACAACGACCGTATCGTCATGGCCGGCGGTCAGGTGGTGCGCTTCGAGGAGCATCTGCCGACCGCCGACGGCGAACGCATCTTCCTCAGCACCAAGGGCCCGCTGCGCGACGCCAGCGGGCACGTGATCGGTCTGTACGGCGTGGCGCGCGACATCACCGAACGGCTCACCGCCGAGCGTGCGCTGCGCGACAGCGAGGAGCGCTTCCGTACCCTGTTCGAGCATTTCCCGGTGGCCTATCAGTCGCTCGACGCGCAGGGCCGTTTCATCCACGTCAATCCCATGCTGTGTGCGCTGCTCGGCTATCGCGAGGGCGAGTTGCTCGGGCGCGCCTTCGGCGACTTCTGGATGCCTGCCGAGCGTGCGGACTTTGCGCCTGCCTTCGACCGTCTCAAGCGCGACGAGCGCATCCAGACCGAACTGCGCCTGCAGCATCGCGACGGCCACGCGGTCGTCGTCTGGCTGGTCGGGCGCGTGCAACTCGATGCACGGGGCTACTTCGAGCGCACGCACTGCGTGCTCGCCGATCTGAGCGAGCGGGTGGCGGCTGTGCAGGCGCAGGAAGAGCGCGAGACGCTGCTGCGCCAGATCGGCGAACTGGCGCACATCGGCGCCTGGGCGGTCGATCTCGAAAGCGGTCGTCTGAGCGCCACCGACGAGGTGGCGCGCATTCATGAAGCCGATCCGGCGTCGGTCGATACGCTGGCCAGCGCGCTGCAGTTCTTCCGCGAGCAGGACAGGGTGCGCATCGAGGCGGTCATCGACGGCGCGGTCGAGCGGGGCGAACCGTGGGATATCGAGGCGCAGATGTACACCCGCACCGGCCGCCAGAAATGGGTGCGCGTGCTCGGCACGCCGGTGACCGAGAACGGGCGCGTGGTGCGTCTGCGCGGCACCGTGCAGGATATTACCGAACGCCGGCGGATGGAGCTCGAACTGAGCCGCCACCGCACCCATCTGGAGGAGCAGGTGCAGTTGCGCACCGCCGAACTGGCGGTCGCGAAGGAGGCGGCCGAGGCGGCCAACCGCTCGAAGAGCCAGTTTCTTGCCAACATGAGCCATGAGATGCGTACGCCGATGAACGCCATCATCGGACTGACGCATCTGCTGTCGAAATCGCCGCTTGATGCATCACAGAGCGAGCACGCTCGGAAGATCGGCACGGCGGCCAGTCACCTGCGACACATCATCGACGACGTGCTCGACCTTTCGCGCGTCGAGGCCGAGAAGCTGGTGCTCGAATCGGCCGCCTTCCGCCTCGATGCGCTGCTCGAACAGGTGCGCTCGATGATGATCGAGCGCGCCGAGGAACGCGGCCTGGCCCTGCGCGTGCAGACGGACGACGGCGTGCCGGCGACGCTGCGCGGCGACGTCACCCGTTTGCGCCAGGCGCTGCTGAACTACCTCAGCAATGCGGTCAAGTTCACGGAGCACGGCAGCGTCACGCTGAGCGTTGCGGTGGTCGAGCGTGGCGACGACAGCGTGCTGCTGCGCTTCGTGGTCAGCGACACCGGCATCGGCATCGAGGCGCACGATCTCGCCCGCCTGTTCAGCGTCTTCGAGCAGGCCGATGCATCGACCACGCGCAAGTACGGCGGTAGCGGACTGGGGCTGTCGATCACACGCCGATTGGCGCGCCTGATGGGCGGCGATGCCGGTGCCAGCAGCGAGCCTGGGCGCGGCAGCCGTTTCTGGTTCACCGCCCGCCTCGGCGTGGTGGCCGACATGGCCGACCCGGTGGCGCCGTTCGTGGTCGACGCGCGGGCGCGCCTGGAGCGGGATTTCGGCCGCAAACGCATCCTGCTGGTCGAAGACCACGATATCAACCGCGAGGTGTTGCTGGCGCTGCTGCGCGATGCCGGCCTGCAGGCCGACGTCGCCGCCGACGGTGTCGAGGCGCTGGAGCACGCGGCCGGACAGCGCTACGACCTGGTGCTGATGGATCTGCAGATGCCGCGCATGAACGGCACCGACGCCACACGCCGTCTGCGCGCGCTTCCAGGCTGGGCGCATGTGCCCATCGTCGCTGTCACCGCCAACGCCTTTGCCGACGACCGCGTGGCCTGTGCGGCGGCAGGACTGGACGACTTCATCGCCAAGCCGGTCGAGCCGGAGGCCTTCTACACGCTGCTGCTGCGCTGGCTCGGCGCCAGCGACGCGGCTTCGGAACCGCCGCCGCGGCCGTGTGCCGGCGAGGCGAGGGCGGTGGTCGAGCGCCTGCTGCCTCTGCTCGAAGGCGGCGACACCCGTGCCGGCGCGCTGGCGCGCGAATCGGCGGCCGTCCTGCAGGCGCTGGGGCCGGATGGCGCGACCCTGCTGCGCTGCATTGCCGCCTTCGACTACGATGCCGCCCTGGCGGCGGCGCGTGCATTGCTGGCGGCGACCTGACGCCAGAACATCCGCACTAAAGATTGATCTGGGGCAGCCGTTGCACCCTGCACGTCATGGTAGGGTCTGTTGATCATCGATTCGTGTGTCCGACAGCGGGCACGTGCGCGCGCCGGGACGGCGCGACGAGCGTGCGGAGTTGCGGACACGCGAGCGAAGCCGCCCTGCCGAGTTGCCGCCAACATTGCTGTCGCCCGGAACCTGCTGCATGACAGAACAACAGATTGCGGGCCGCTTGCCCGGCCGTGTCGTGTCCGCCCTGCGCGCGCTCGTCGCCGGCGTGGTGCTGGCCCTGCTGGCCGGCTGTAGCGACGCGCCGCAGCTGCCGCTGCGCGTCGGTCTCAATCCGTGGGTGGGCTACGATCCGCTGGTGCTGGCACGCGAGCGTGGCCTGTTCGGTCCGTCCGATCTGCGTGTGGTCGAACTCGAGACGAGCAGCGAAAGCGCGCGCCAGTTGCGCAACGGCCTGATCGAGGCGGCGGGGCTGACGCTGCCGGAGGCGGTCGAACTGGCGGCAGCGGGTATCGACGTGCGGGTGGTGGCGGTGCTCAGCCTGTCCAGGGGCGCCGACGCCGTGCTTGCACGCCCCGGCATCGGTTCGGCCGATCGCCTCAGAGGCGGGCGCATCGGCCTCGAAGATACCGCGCTGGCGTCCATCATGCTGCAGCGCCTGCTCGAGGCAGGCGGCTTGAGGCGCGACGAGGTGAGCCTGGTCATGCTGCCGGTGATCGAGCACGAATCGGCGCTGAAGGCGGGCCGTGTCGATGCGGTGATCACCTTCGAACCGGTCATCTCCCGACTGTCGTCGGCCGGCTTCGTCGTCGTGCTCGACAGCGCCAACATGACGGGCGAGGTCGTCGATGTACTGGTGGTGCGCGCTGATGCGCTGCAGGCCCGACCGCATCAGGTGCAGGTGCTGCTCGGTGCGTTCGAAGCCGGGCGGCGCGAAATGCTGGCGCGTCCAGCTGAGGCGGCGAATTCGCTGGCGGCAGGCGCTGACCTCACCGTAGATGAGTACGCGCTCGCTATGTCCCGCCTGAACATGTACAGCGACGCGCAGAGCCAGGCACTGCTCGCCTCACCGACCGATTCGCCGGCGCTGGGTCTGGCACGGCTGTCGAGCGACCTCAAGGCCAGCGGCCGCATGATGGCCGACCCCGACTGGTCGCGCCTGTTCGTGCCCGGCTTGGTACCGGCCCGTGACGGGAAGAGTGCGCAATGAAGCTGCCATCGCGCACCTTGGTGCCGTTGCTGCTGACCGTGTTCGCGCTGCTGCTGGCTGTATTGAACAACATTCTGCAGGTGCGCGAATACCGGCAGCTGGTGGAGTACGAACAGTCGCAGTCGCTGACCGAACGCCTGGGTGTCGAGCAGTCGGTGCTCGACCTGCACATTGCCAACGACAACCTTCCGCAGTTGCGCCGCATGGTGGCCGAACTCGGCCTGCGCCCGAACCTCACGCACGCCTACCTGATCGCGCCCGGCGGGCGCGTCGTCGGTTCGCTGGCGCGCGCCGACGTCGGCCAGCCGCTGGTCGACAAGGTGATGGACCCGGCCGGCAACCCGCTGCTTGCGTTGAATACGTCCCCTGACCGTTCCTTGCGCATCGAGCGTTCGGCCGACGATCGCGCGCTGCTGGCGGTGCTGACGCTGGCGGCCGGTCACCGCCTGCTGGTGCGTACCGATCTCGAACTGCCGCTGGCGCAGCGGCTGCACGCGAGCCGGCTCGAACTGTGGCGCCATGCGGCGACCATCCTGCTGTCCGCGCTGTTGCTGGCGCTGTTCCTGCACCTGATCTGGTTCCGTCGCACGCAGAGGCTGGTCGACGCAGTGCGCGAGGTCGGCCGCGGGCGGCTCGATACCCGCGTCAGCATCGACGGCCGCGACGAACTGGCGCAGATCGGCGGGGCGATCAACGACATGGCGCTGAAGCTGCAGGCGCAGCACACGGCGCTGCGCGACAGCGAGACGCGCATGCGCGCCGTGTTCGAGCAGGCCGGCGTCGGTGTCGCCCGCATCGACAGCCGGCTCGGACGCTTCGTCGACGTGAACGCAAAGTACTGCGCCATCGTCGGCTACAGCCGCGACGAAATGCTGGCGCTCGACTTCATGCGCATCACCTACCGCGACGATCTGGCGGCCGATCTGCAACACATGGAAGCGCTCAAGCGCGGCGATATCCGCGAGTTCTCGATGGACAAGCGCCTGGTCCACAAGGACGGCCACATCGTCTGGGTGAACTTCAGCGTGACGCCGCTGTGGGCGCCGGGTGAGGCGCCCGATTACCACATCGCGGTAGTGCAGGACATCACGTCGCGGCACGAGGCGGAGCAGGCGCTCAAGCTGGAGCGCAATCGCCTGCAGTCGGCCGAGCGCATCGCCCGCCTCGGCAGCTGGGAGTTTTATCCGGCGCTCGGGCGCGGCTGGTGGTCGGAACAGATGTACGAGTTCTTCGGGCTCGATCCGGCGGCCGGCATCCCGCCGATCGACGACTACCTCGCCTGCGTCCACCCGGACGACCGGCCGAGCGTGGCGCTGGCCATGCGACAGATGGCCGAGGCGGCGCCCCACCTTACGCCGACGATCTACCGCACGGCCCCTGAACGCGGGCCGATCCGTCATCTGCAGCCGTCGGCCGAATGCGTGACCGACGCCGCCGGTCGGGTGATCAAGTACACAGGCATGCTGCTCGACGTGAGCGCCTCGGTCGAGGCCGAGCAGGCGCTGCGCGCCTCGGAGGAACGTCTTCGCGCGACGCTCGAATACGCGCCCAACGTGGCGGTGCAGTGGTTCGACCGCGACGGTCGCGTGCTGTACTGGAATCACGCCTCGGCGACGCTGTACGGATGGACCATGGACGAGGCGCTGGGGCGCGGCATCGACGAACTGATGTTCGGCAGCGAGGAGGCGCGCGATTTCGTCGAACTGCTTGCGCGCATCGAGCGCGACAAGGTGCGCATCGGGCCGCTCGAATACACGGTGCGTCACCGCAGCGGTGCGCTGCGTCAGGTCGAGGCCAGCACCTTTGCCATTCCGGGCCTGCAGGGCGAACCGATCTTCGTCTGCATGGACGTCGACGTGACGGCGCGGCGCAGTGCGGAAAAGGCGGTCGAGAAGGAGCGCACCTACCTGCGCACGCTGTTCTCGGCGCTGCCCGATTTCGTCTGGGTGAAGAACATCGAAGGCCGCTACCTGTCGTGCAACCGCATGGTCGAACAGTTCTTCGGCCTGCCAGAGGCTGCCCTGGCCGGCAAGACCGACCACGACTTCTTCCCGACCGAGGTGGCTGACCTCTTCCGCGCGCAGGACGAGGAAACCTTGCGCACCGGGCTGCGCAGCATCCATGAATCCACGGTCACTTCGGACGTGACCGGCGAGTGCCTGCGCGTGCAGACGATCAAGGTACCGATGCGCAGCGAGGACGGCACGCTGATCGGCGTGCTCGGCATGGCGCGCAACATTACCGAACTGCGCGATGCGCAGGACGAACTGCGCGCGCTCAACCGCGACCTCGAAC
Source organism: Methyloversatilis sp. S146-33 (assembly GCF_059552495.1). Next base: position 145,760 of record NZ_JCANOT010000018.1, on the reverse strand, counting down.
AGCGGGTGTGCGAGCGCACGCAGGCGCTTACCGCGGCGATGAAAGAGCTTGAATCCTTCTCCTACGCCGTGTCGCACGATCTGAAGGCGCCGCTGCGCGGCATCGACGGCTACAGCCGCATCCTGATCGAGGACTACGGTGACCGGCTCGACGAGCAGGCGAAGCGCTTTCTCGGCAATATCCGCAATGGCGCGTCGCAGATGCACGCCCTGATCGAGGATCTGCTGGCCTATTCGCGCATGGAACGGCGCGCGCTGGAGGCGAGCCGCGTCGATCTGGGCGAGCTGATGCGCAGCGTGCTGACGCGTCGCGCCGACGAGATCGCGGCGGCGTCGGCGCAGATCGTCGGTGAGGTGCCGTCGCTCATCGTGCGCGCCGACCGGCAGGGACTGGACCTGGTATTGCGCAACCTGATCGACAACGCGCTGAAGTTCAGTCGCGACGCGAAGCCGCCCACCATCACGCTGAGTGCGCGAAGCGAAGGTGAGCGCATCGTGCTGTCGATACGCGACAATGGCATCGGATTCGACATGAAATACCACGAGCGGATTTTTGAGATATTCCAGCGCCTGCACCGCAGCGAGGAGTTCGCCGGTACCGGCGTCGGCCTGGCGCTGGTGCGCAAGGCGATGCAGCGCATGGGCGGTCGAGTTTGGGCGGAAAGTGCGCCCGGCGAGGGCGCCTGTTTCAATCTGGAGTTTCCTGCATGATCACTGCGGTGAACCAGCAGCAGCCCTTCACGCTGCCCATACTGCTGGTCGAGGACAACCCGGTCGACATCGACCTCACCTGTCGCGCCTTTGCGCGCAGCCACCTGCACAACCCGATCAGCATCGCCCGTGACGGCGAGGAGGCGATCGGCCTGATCGACCGCTGGGAGGCGGGCGAAACGCCGCCGTCGCTGATCCTGCTCGACATCAACCTGCCGCGCGTGAATGGCATCGAGGTGCTGCGCCACCTGAAGGCGCATCCGAGGTACCGGCGCATTCCGGTGGTCGTGCTCAGTTCGTCGTCGGAAGACCGCGACCTGCACGACGCCTACGCGCTGGGCGTCAATTCCTTCATCGTCAAACCGGTGGATTTCGATCGTTTCGTCGAGGCGGCGGGACAGATCGAACGCTACTGGTGCGAACTCAACCAGCGCCCGGTGTGATGCGCGTCCTCTACACCGAAGATTCGGAGTTCGACGCCGATCTCACGCAGCGGGCGCTGGCACGCAGCGGGCGCGACATCGAGCTGCAGATCGCGACGACGCTGGCGCATGCGCGCAGCCTGCTCGAATCCGGGCAGTTCGACCTGCTGCTGACCGACCTCAAGCTGCCCGACGGCACCGGGCTGGAACTGCTCGCCCACGTGCGCGAACAGGGCTGGCCGCTCGCCGTCGTCGTGCTGACCGGCTCGGGCGACGGCGATGCGGCGATCGCCGCGCTGAAGGCGGGCGCCGACGACTACCTGATCAAGCGCGACCAGTATCTGGAACGCCTGCCGCGCGTGATGGAAGCGGCCTTGGTGCGTCAGCGTTCGATGAAGGCGCGCCGTGACCGGCCGATACGCGTGCTGTCGGCCGCCGTCGGCGGAAACGAACTGGAGCGCATGCGCATTCACCTGCTGAAGCATGCACCGCACATCCGGCTCGATGCGGTCGTCCGCGTCGACGACGTCGTGCTCCGTTTGCCAGCCGCCGGCGAAGAAGCCGAATTCGACGTGCTGCTGCTCGACGCCGGTCCGCATCCGGCAGACGCGCTCGAACTGGTGCGGCGCATCCGGCTGGAGCGTCTGCTGCAGTTGCCTGTCGTCATGATGGCCGGCCGCGAAAGCGAAGAACTCGCGTCCAGCGCACTGCATCTGGGCGTCGACGACTACCTCGTGCAGCACGAAGGCTATCTGTTCGAACTGCCGTCCACGCTGGAGAAGGTGCACCGTCGTGCCGAACTGGCGCGCGAGGAGCGGCGCCTGCGCGACGCCAACCAGCGTATGGCGCAACTGCTGGCGTCGAGCCCGACCATCGTCTATAGCCTGCACGTGCTCGATGGCGCCGCGCACCCGACCTGGGTGAGCGAGAACGTCAGCCGCATTCTCGGCTACTCGATTGCCGAGGCGATGCAGCCGGGCTGGTGGATCGATCGCCTGCATCCGCAGGATCGCGACCGCGCCCTGGCAGGCATGGCGACGCTGATGCGCGACGGTCATCTGAGCCACGAATACCGATTCCGCTGCGGCGACGGCCGCGAAATCTGGGTACGCGACGACTTGCGGCGGGTCAGCGAGGCCGACGCACCGGTGGTCGACATCGTCGGCGCATGGACCGACATCACGGCGAACAAGCGCGCTGCGCTGGTGAACGAGGCGCGTACCGAAGTGCTCGACCGCGTGGTGCAGGTGGCGCCGCTGGAATCCATCCTGGAAACGATTGCGTTGCGCATGCAGGCGATCGAGGCCGACATGCGCGTGTCCATCGTGCTGCTCGACGAAGCCAGCGGCCATCTGCGCAATGGGGCGGCGCCCAGCCTGCCCGATTACTACAACCAGGCACTCGAGGCGCTGCGGCCCGACGAAGGGGTCGGCTCCTGCGGCACGGCGATCTGGAGTGGCGAGCCGGTGCTGGTGGGCGACGTGATGGACCACCCGTACTGGACGCCCTATGCCGATCTCGCGCGTCGCGTCGGGTTCCGCTCCTGCTGGTCGGTGCCGTTCAAGGACGAAGCCGGGCGCGTGCTCGGATCCTTCGCCGTCTATCACGACGCACCGGGCCTGCCCGATGACGAACAGTTCAAGCTCATCGTCGAATTCAGCCGCATCACCGCACTGGCCGTGCAGAAGGTGCGCGCCGGCCGCGCGCTGCGACAGGCGGCGGCTGTGTTCGAAAGCACGCGCGACGGTGTTTTCATCACCGATCTGGACGCCAGTATCGTCGCCGTCAATCGTGCCTTCACCGACATCACCGGCTACAGCGAATTCGAGGCACTGGGTAACAATCCGCGCATCCTGCAGTCGGGTCGTCACGACATGCCCTTCTACAAGGCGATGTGGGATGCCGTTCTGGAGAGCGGCTTCTGGCAGGGCGAGGTGTGGAACCGGCGCAAGAGCGGCGAGCTGTACCAGCAGTTGCTGAACATCAGCACGGTGCGCGACGAATCCGGGCAGGCCAGTCACTACGTCGCGGTGATGACCGACATCAGCCAGCTCAAGCGTTCCGAAGCCAAGCTCGATCACCTGGCGCATCACGATCCGCTGACCGACCTGCCGAACCGCCTGCTGCTGCAGTCGCGCGTGCAGCATGCGATCGAGCGTGCCGAACGGCAGCACGAGCACGTCGCACTGCTGTTCATCGATCTCGACCGCTTCAAGAACGTGAACGATAGCCTGGGCCACCCGGTCGGTGACGAACTGCTGGGCGCCATCGCGCAGCGGCTGCGTGCGCGCCTGCGCGAGGCCGATACGCTGGCGCGTCTGGGCGGCGACGAGTTCGTGCTGCTGATCGAGAGCATGAACGCGCCCGAGGATGCCGCGCACGTCGCCCATTCGCTGCTCGAACTGATGCAGGCGCCGTTCCGCCTCGCCCAAGGGCGCGACATCTATATCGGCGCCAGCATCGGCATTGCCGTCTATCCGGAAGACGGCACCACGGTGACCGAACTGATCCAGCATTCCGACGTCGCGATGTATCAGGCCAAGGAAGCTGGCCGCGGCGCCTTCCGCTTCTACACCGAGGCGATGAGCCGGGCCGCGCAGGACAGGCTGCATCTGGACACGCGACTGCGCCGCGCGCTCGAACGCGGCGAATTCCGTCTGCATTACCAGCCGCAGATCGACATGGCGAGTGGCAGTGTTGTCGGCGCCGAGGCGCTGATCCGCTGGATCGATCCGGACGAGGGCATGGTGTCGCCGGCCCGTTTCATTCCGGTGGCGGAGGAGAGCGGCCTCATCGTGCCGATCGGCGAATGGGTGCTGCGCACCGCCTGTGCCCAGGCGCGCGCCTGGCAGGATGCAGGCCATGCGATCGGCATCGCGGTCAACCTGTCGGCGCGCCAGTTGCAGCACGCCGACATGGCGCAGTACCTGTCGGCGCTGATGGCCGAATTCGGCCTGCTCGCCGGGCGGCTCGAACTCGAACTGACAGAATCCATGCTGGCCGAAGATCACCAGCAGACCGAAGAGCGACTGCGTGCGCTGAAGGCGCTCGGCGTTGCGCTGTCGATCGACGACTTCGGCACCGGCTACTCGTCTCTGGCCTATCTCAAGCGCTTCCCGATCGACGTGCTGAAGATCGACCAGAGCTTCGTGCGCGACATCCCGCAGGACCGCAACGACATGGAAATCGCCGCCACCATCATCGCGATGGCGCACACGCTGAAAATGCGGGTGGTCGCCGAAGGCGTCGAAACCGAAGAGCAGCTCGCCTTCCTGAAAGACCGCGAATGCGACGCCTGGCAGGGCTATCTGTGCAGCAAGCCGGTGCCGGCGGAGGAGTTCGAGGCGCGCTTCCTGCGCACCTGAAGCGCTACGGTCATCCTGGCCGTGGCGCCCACTGCACCAGCTCGGATGCCGGATTCGTAGCCGGAGCCCGGGCGGTGCTTCTGTGGGAGGGGTCTTGACCCCGACGGCGGCCTGAATCGAAGCCTGAGGAGCGCGACGGCCCTGTCGCGGCCTTGGCCGCTCCCACAGGGATCGCGCGCGATTCGAGGCCCGAGCTCGGGCGGGGTTCTGTGGGAGGGGTCTTCTGACCCCGACAGCAGCCCGTAACGAGTCCAGCGGCCTGCCGAGGACGTGTCGCGACCAAGGTCGCTCCCACAGGGATCGCGCCCGGTTCGCGGCTGGAGTCGCGGCGGGGGTTCCGTGGGAGGGGTCTTGACCCCGACGGCAGCCTGAATCGAAGCCCGCGGACTGCCACGGCCGCTCCCACTGAATCGGCGCCCGGCCCGCGCTGCGCGGGCGTGCTCAGAACGGCAGCGCGAGCTGGTCTTCGTCATGGCCGGTGGGTGCGTCAGCGAGATCCTCGGCCGACAGCAGGTGCCCGGCCCGTACGCCGAGCAGTCTGAATCGTCGCTCCAGCGGCATCCTTTTCAGGCACAGACCGGCGTGGCGGCGGATCACCGTTGCGTCCGCCGTATAGGCATCCATCGTGATTTCGCGCGTGACGATGCGAAAGTCGTCCTGCCGCAACTTCACGCCCACCGATTTCGCGACGACGCCTTTGCGCCTGAGGTCGTCGGCCAGCCGCTCGCACAGCCAGGTGAAGATGCCGCCCAGTTCCTCGCGGTCGTGTTTCGCGTGCAGGTCGCGTTCGAAAGTGGTTTCGCGGCTGATCGATTTCGGGTCGCGGCTGTAGCTGAGCGGGCGCTCGTCGTGCCCGCGTGCGGCGTCGGCGAGCCAGGCGCCGTAGCTGCGGCCGAACTGTTCGATCAGCCAGTGCGGCTCGGCAGCGGCCAGCTCTCCGATGGTCCGTATGCCGAGCGATTCGAGCTTCGCGCTCGCTTTCGGGCCGATGCCGTTGATGCGCTTGGCCGGCAGCGGCCAGATGCGGGTGGCGATGTCGGTTTCGGTGATCACCGTCAGGCCGCGCGGCTTTTCGAGGTCGGAACAGATCTTGGACAGCAGCTTGTTCGGCGACAGACCGATCGAACAGCTGAGCCCGGTCGCTGCGTTTACCGCCTGCTGGATGCGGCTCGCGATCGCGCGCACGCCGCCGTGCGGGTCGTCGCCGACGGCGTCCTGCGCGCCCGGCTGCTCGGTCAGTTCGAAGTAGATTTCGTCGATGCCGCGGTCCTCGATCACCGGCACCTGCGCCAGCACCGTCTGCTTGAACAGCCGCGACATGCGCTTGTATTCGTCGAAATCGGTTGGCAGCAGCACGGCGTCCGGGGCCAGCGCAGCGGCCTTCATCAGACCGATGCCCGAATGCACACCGAAGGCGCGCGCCTCGTAGGTGGCCGTGGTGGCCACGCCGCGGCCGACGTAGTCGCGCAGCCGGGCGAAGCGGTGCGTGCCGTCGGCCTTCCGTTCCGGCTGATGACGGGCACCGCCGCCGACCACCATCGGCTGGCCGCGCAGTTCGGGGTAGCGCAGCAGTTCGACTGACGCGAAGAAGGCGTCCATGTCGAGGTGGGCGATCCAGCGGCGCGGCACGGCGGGTTCCGGGCGATCAGCGAGCCGGGGCGGGGCGACTTGCGGCGGGCGGTCGCTCGCCAGCACGGCTGGCCGCCTCGAGCGCGTCGCGCACGGCGTCCATGTCGTGCGCGCGCAGGCCTTCGACCAACGCGCGTGAAGCATCGCGGCGCGCTTCCGCGTACTGGCGCAATTCGCGCAAGGTGGCCGCCGACGGCGCGGCGGGGCTCAGGTGCAGGTCGCTCAGATCCTCGAAGCTCTGCTGGTAGGGCAGAGCAACCTCGCTTTCGATCTGCCCGGCAAGGTCGTCGAAACTGGCGCCATTGCGCTGGGCGTCGCCGATCAGTGTGTTCCAGCGGTGGGCGATGCGGCGGTCGGCGCCGATGAAGTCGCGGATTTCGTCGCGCGCCATCACCTCTTCGCTCCAGCGGTAACGCGGCGCCGGTATCGCGATCACCAGCACGACGACCATCAGCGCCAGCCCGAGGCCGGCCAGCCATTGACCGGCCGAGGCCACCGGCTGGCGGTAGCGGCCGAGCACGGCGCTGTCATCCAGCGGGCGCACCAGGGCCGCTCCCGCAAGCAGGCCGGCGACGAAGCCGCCGATGTGCGCGCCATTGTCGATGCCGGCGATGTTCAGGCCGAGCACGATGGTGACGGCGGCGAACAGGCAGGCGCCCCAGAACAGACGCACGAATTCCCGCCGGTCCAGCGTGGCGCGCTGCTGCCACAGGAAGGCGAGCAGTGCGCCATAGACGCCGAAGATGGCGCCGGAGGCGCCGCCCGATACGGCGCGGTCGCCCTGCACGATCAGCGACAGCAGGTTACCGGTGAGGCCGCTGACGAAATAGATCGCGACAAAACGGAGCGGGCCGAACATGCGCTCGACCAGGCGACCGCCGTCGAGCAGCGACAGCATGTTCATGCCCAGGTGCAGCAGGCCGAAGTGCAGGAACAGCGCACTGCCCAGCCGCCACCATTCGCCGTCCTTGGTCGCCGGCCCGAAGTTGGCGCCCCAGGCGAGCTGGATGCCGTTGGCCGAGTGCCACAGCCCGGCGCCGGACAGCAGCATGGCGGCAAACACCGCCAGGTTGGCGACGATGAGCGCCGTCGTCACCGGAATGCGGCGACGGCGAGCGATCAGCTGGTCGATCAGGGGGAGCGGTGCGACAGTCACGAAGGGCGGGCGTGGTGGTGTTCGATGTGCAACGGATGCGAGGTTAGCACCGGCAGCCGACGGCGACCGTTACCGGCCGGTAACGGTCTCATCTGCGCCGGGCCGGAAGTCGGCGAAGCGATCGGCCAGGAAGTCGACGAAGGCGCGTACCCGCGCCGACAGCTGGTGGTGCGGCGGCCAGATGGCGTGGATGTCTGCGGCGGTGCCGGCCCAGGGTTCGAGCAGGCGCAGCAGCTGGCCGTCGCGCAGGTGCGGCGCGATGTCCCACTCCGAGCGCAGCAGGATGCCGTGGCCGTCCAGCGCCCAGTCGACCGCGATTTCGCCATGGTTGGTCCCGAGCGGCCCGGCCACCTTCACCTTTACCTCGCGCGTGCCGTCGGACAGCACCCAGGTATTGAAGGCGTCGTCGTTCTCGCGGATGACGATGCAGCGATGCGCGCGCAGCGCCTGTGGCGTATCCGGCGCGCCGAAGGCGGCGACATAGGACGGCGCCGCGCACAGCAGCCGGCGGTTGCGGGCGATGCGTCGTGCATGCACGTGGGTGTCGGGCGGCGGACCGAAGCGGATCGCCAGATCCATGCCATGACTTTCGAGGTCGAGCGGGCGGTCGGTCAGGTGCAGCACGACCTCGACTTCGGGCCAGCGCCGGGCGAACTCAGACACTGCCGGCGCCAGGTGGCGGCGACCGAAACCGAAGGTGGCGTTGATGCGCAGCAGGCCGCTCGGCACCGCCCGGCTGGCGGCGAGCGAGCGTTCGAGCGCGTCGATGTCGCGCAGGATGCGTTCGCCCTCTTCGAGATAGCGCTCGCCCTCGGCGGTCAGGCTGACCCGGCGCGTCGTGCGGTTGAGCAGGCGCACACCCAGCCTCGCTTCCAGCGCGGCCAGCCGCCGGCTCACCGCGGGCGGCGTCACGCCCAGCTGCTGGGCGGCTGCGGCGAGGCTGGGCTGGCGGGCCAGCGTGCTGAAAAAGAGCAGGTCGGCAGCGTCTTTCATTGATGACTTGAAAGGCAATGATCGTTTGAATTTCTGATCATTGTAGTTATCGGTGGCTTGAATAGCATGCTTGCCATCGATGTCTTCCTGCTTCGCGATGGCTTTCCACGACCTTCTGATCACGCTGCCGCTCGGCGCGGCGCTGGGCTTCTTCGGCGGTCTGTTTGGCATCGGCGGCGGCGTCATCGCCATTCCGCTGCTGGCGCTCGCCTTCGGCATGGACCAGGCGCTGGCCCAGGGCACGGCGCTGGTGATGATGGTGCCCAATCTGCTCGTCGGCTGGTGGCGCTACCAGCGCCGGCACCCGGTGCCGATCCCGCGCGTGCTGGCGATTGCCGCGGTCGCCACCGCCACCACCGCCGTCACTGCACATTTCGCGGCGCGGCTGGACCCGACCCTGTTGCGCGTGCTGTTCGGCGGCTTCATGGCGGCGCTGTCAGTGTCACTGCTGTGGCGCTCAGCGCCGTCGGCACAGAGCGCTGCACCGCGGCCGCGCGACGCGTTGATTCCGCTGGTCGGCGTGGTCGGCGGCAGCAGCATGGGCCTGCTCGGCGTCGGTGGCGGGCTGGTCGCGACACCGCTGTTCGTGCGCCTGTTCGGCCAGCGGCAGACGGTGGCGCAAAGCCTCGCGCTGGCGCTGGTGACGCCCAGCGCCGTCGTCGCGCTGGCCAGCTACGCCCAGGCGCACAAGGTGGACTGGAGCATGGGGCTGCCGCTGGCGGCGGGCGGCCTGTTCACGGTGGCGGCCGGTGTTGCGCTCGCTCACCGTCTGCCGGAGAGGCAGATGCAGAGACTGTTCGCGCTGCTGCTGATGGCGACTGCGCTTGCGATGACTCTGCGATAAGCGGCGCCGGCTCAGCCTTCGAAACTGCTGCGGTCGAGCACGTCGCCGACCAGTTCGAGCCGCAGCAGCGGGTCGCGCATTTCCATCAGCCGCTGCTTGTCGTCCGGCTGCAGCGGCAGCAGTTCGCACCAGCGATTGGCGACCCAGCCGGCGTCGTCGAAATGCTTAGGCGTATCCGACGGCGTGAATTCGGAGGCGGTCAGCGCGTCGAGCACGCGCACAAGTGCGGCCGCGACGTAGGTGAGGTCGGGCGGCACCGCGCAGGGCGGGTCGGCCGGAATGTCCTCGACGTCGGCCATCCACAGTCCGTGCGGCGTCTGCGAACTGGCGGTGACGCGAAAGCGCGTGCTGCCGCGGGTGAAGATTTCGTACAAGCCCGGCTGCGGCTGCGCGAAGTGGGTGATCACCGCGCGCGTTCCGACAGCGTGGAAGCGCTCGGGTGCGGGCATGCCCGCACGCATCACTTCGTTGCCCTGGATCAGCGACACGACGCCGAAGGGCGTGCCGGCGCGGTGGCACTTCTTGATCATGTCGAGGTAGCGCACCTCGAAGATGCGCAGCGGCAGCAGGCCGTCCGGGAACAGCACGGTGCCCAGCGGGAACAGCGGAATGGCGTGGTCGGTCAGCGTGGTCGTCATGAGCGGGCCTGCTGGGTGGTCGGTGCGCGGCAGGTGATGCCGTCAAGTTCGGTGGCGAAGCTGGAAACTTCGCGCTGCAGGTGCTGGCGCTGCGCGTCGGTCAGCGAAGCCGACAGCTCGCTCAGCGCCTGGGCGACGCGTGCACGGTTGTCGCGGAAGGCCTGCGCATAGCCCGGTGTCCAGTGTCGCTCGGGGGCGGTGAACATCGCCTCCAGTTCGCGCCTGAACGCGTCCGGTGCCAGATCCTTGCGCGCCAGCAGGTCGGCCATCGCGGCCTGCCAGCGGCGCCGGCTTTCCAGGCTGTCGGCGCTGTCGCTGCGCACCTCGCGCGCCCAGCGGTCGACGATGTCGCGCTGCGCCGGCGTCAGCCGGCCGATCCAGTTCTCGATCCGCTCGCGCAGCCGTGTGCTGCGCTCGCGCACGATGTCTTCCGCAGGCGGCTCGACCCAGTCCTTCACGTATTCGCGGGTATTGCGTTCGAAGCGGCGCTTCAGTGCGGCGATCTGCTCCGGCTTCGCGCCGGCGACCAGCGGCCCGATTTCGCGCGCCGCTTCGCTGGCGGCGGTGCGGGCGAAGCCGAGTACGGTGTCGATGTGGGCGTCGATGCGCGCAACGCTCGCACCGGCGCGCAGATCTGCATCGACCTGCCTCAGCCAGCCGACGTAACCCGGCAGCTGGCTGCTGCAGTGCCAGTCCACCCAGCGCGTCAGCGCCGGCTGGACAGTGGCGCGCTGCGTGCTGTCCAGCGGCAGGTAATCGTCCAGACGCCAGGCGATCAGTCGGTCGAGCTGGTTGTAGCCGACCTGCACCATGCTGCAGGCGGCCAGCAGCAAGGTACTCAACAGCAGCAGGGGACGTCGCCAGTCGGTCATTGCGATATCGGGAAGGTGGATGCGTGTTTCTGAACAGGATTCGAGCAGAACGCACTCTAGACCCGTATCGCGGCCGCGGGTTCGTGCGAAACCTTTTTCCGCCAGCCTGCTCACAGAGCGGACGCCGCCGCCTACAATCGCGCCCATGACCCGACCGCGCCTGTCGATCCGCTCCCTGCGCCGCCTGCTGGCCTTGTCGTCGACGCTGCTGCTGGCCGCCTGCGGCGAGGTGTGGAACGACCCCTACCCGGCGGCCGAGAGCGGGCAAAACATTCTCTACACCGCCTTCACCGACCGGCCGAAGCATCTCGATCCGGTGCAGTCGTACAGCGAGAACGAAATCACCTTCACGGCGCAGATCTACGAAGCGCCGCTGCAGTACCACTACCTGAAGCGCCCGTTCGAACTGGTCACCGCGACCGCTGAGGCGATGCCGGTGCCGCGCTTCTACGACGCATCGGGCCACGAACTGCCGGCCGATGCACCGGCCGCCGATATCGCCGAGTCGGTGTATGAGATCCGCATCAAGCCGGGCATCCGCTACCAGCCCCACCCGGCGCTGGCGCGCGACGACGCTGGCCACTACCTCTATCACGAAGGCGGTCCCGGAGAGCGGCGTACGCTGTACGACTTCGAGCGGACCGGCACGCGCGAGCTGGAAGCCGCCGACTACATCTATCAGATCAAGCGTCTGGCGCACCCGGGGCTGCATTCGCCGGTGTTCGGGCTGATGAGCGACTACATCGTCGGCCTGAAGGAATATGGCGACACGCTGAAGGCGGCGGCGAAATCGCTGCCGCCGGGGACTTGGCTGGATCTGCGCAAGCACGACCTGGCCGGCGTCGAGCTGGTCGACCGCCACACCTACCGCATACGGCTCAAGGGCAAGTACCCGCAATTCCTATACTGGCTGGCCATGCCTTTCTTCGCGCCGGTGCCGTGGGAAGCCGACCGCTTCCATGCGCAGCCGGGGATGGCCGAGCGCAACCTGACGCTGGACTGGTATCCGATCGGCACCGGTCCTTACATGCTGAGCCAGAACGATCCGAACGCGCGCATGGTGCTGACGCGCAACCCGAATTTCCGCGAAGAAACCTATCCCTGTGAAGGCGAGGTGGGCGATCGCGAGGCCGGCCTGCTCGCCGACTGCGGCAAGCGCCTGCCGCTGGTCGATCAGGTCGTGTTCACCCGCGAGAAGGAACAGATCCCGTACTGGAACAAGTTCCTGCAGGGCTATTACGACGCCTCCGGCATCAGTTCCGACTCCTTCGACCAGGCGGTGCAGTTCGGCCAGACCGGCGAGGTGAACCTGAGCGACGACATGAAGGCGCAGGGCATCCGGCTGCAGACCTCGGTGTCGACCTCGACCATGTACATGGGCTTCAACATGCTGGACCCGGTGGTCGGCGGCATGGGCGAGCGCGGACGCAAGCTGCGTCAGGCCATCGGCATCGCGCTCGACCAGGAGGAGTTCATTTCCATCTTCCAGAACGGCCGCGGCCTGCCGGCGCAGTCGCCGCTGCCGCCCGGCATCTTCGGCTACCGCGACGGCCGCGAAGGCATGAACGCCTTCATGTACGACTGGGTGGACGGCGAGCCGCGGCGCAAGCCGATCGAGGCGGCGAAGACCCTGCTGGCCGAAGCGGGCTGGCCGGGCGGGCGCGATGCGAAGACCGGCGAGCCGCTGGTGATCAACCTCGACACCACCGGCACCGGCCTCGGCAGCAAGGCGCGCATCGACTGGCTCACCAAGCAGTTCGACAAGCTGGGCGTGCAGCTGGTGGTGCGCAGCACCGACTACAACCGCTTCCAGGACAAGATACGCAAGGGCGCGGCCCAGCTCTTCTTCTGGGGCTGGAACGCCGACTACCCCGACCCGGAGAACTTCCTCTTCCTGCTCTACGGCCCGCAATCGAAGGTGAAGGTGCAGGGCGAGAACGCGGCCAATTACGAGAGCGCCGAATTCGACCGCCTGTTCGAGCGGATGAAGGCGATGGACAACGGCCCCGAGCGCCAGGCCATCCTCGACCGCATGCTCGAAGTGCTGCGCCACGACGCGCCCTGGGTGTGGGGCTACCACCCGAAGAGCTACGGCCTCGAACACAGCTGGGTGTTCAACCGCAAACCATCGACCGTGGCCAACAACACGATGAAATACACCCGCATCGATCCGGCACTGCGCGAGGCGAAGCGCGCTGAATGGAACCGTCCGGTGCGCTGGCCGCTGTTCGCTTTCGCCGCGCTGCTGTTCGCGCTGGTGTGGCCGGCCTGGCGCCACTGGAAGCGCTCGGAACAGGCGCGCGCGGTGGGGAGCGGCGCATGATCGCCTACATCATCCGCCGCCTGCTCTATGCCATTCCGATACTGATCGGCGTGAACCTGATCACCTTCGTGCTGTTCTTCGTCGTCAATTCGCCGGACGACATGGCGCGCATGCAGCTCGGCGCCAAGCGGGTGACGCCGGAGGCGATCGAGAAGTGGAAGGCCGAGCGCGGCTACGACCGGCCGCTGGTGTGGAACGCCGATGCGGCAGGACTGGCGAAGGCGACCGACACGATACTGTTCGACAAATCGATGCGCATGTTCGTGTTCGACTTCGGCCGCGCCGACGACGGCCGCGACATCGCGCTGGAGATCGGCAACCGCATGGGGCCCAGTCTGGCCATCGCGATACCGACCTTCCTGCTCGGCCTGTTCGTCACGGTGAGCTTCGCGCTGCTGCTGGTGTTCTTCCGCAACACCGCGCTCGACGTCGGCGGCGTCGTGCTGTGCGTCGCGGCGATGTCGATTTCCGGCCTGTTCTACATCATCGGCGGCCAGTACCTGGTCAGCAAGGTATGGAACCTGGTGCCGATTTCCGGCTACGCGCCGGGGCTGGACGCCGGCAGGTTCCTGATACTGCCGGTGCTGATCAGCGTGGTCGGCGGCATCGGTTCGTCGGCGCGCTGGTACCGCACGCTCTTTCTCGAAGAGATCAACAAGGACTACGTCCGCACCGCCCGCGCCAAGGGGCTGTCGGAACTGCGTGTGCTGTTCCGCCACGTGCTGAAGAACGCGATGATCCCCATCCTGACCGGTGTGGTCGTCGTGATCCCGCTGCTGTTCATGGGTTCGCTGCTGCTGGAGAGCTTCTTCGGCATCCCGGGGCTGGGCAGCTACACGATAGACGCGATCAATTCCCAGGACTTCGCGGTCGTGCGCTCGATGGTGTTCATCGGCTCGGTGCTCTACATCGTCGGCCTGCTGCTGACCGACATTTCGTACACGCTGGTCGATCCGCGCGTGAGGCTCAAATGACGGCCCCCACGCTCACTTCGTTCGCTCAAGAGGACCGGCTTCAGACAGCCGGTCCGTTCGGCCGGCACGGCGCAATGCGCCGCGAATTCCCGGCCTCACCCCCCTCAGGGGGCTGCGCTTGGCCGCGGTCGGCTTTGCACAGCCGACCGGTTGCGCGGGCGGCGAGCAGTGCTCGCCGAAATCCCCGCTACACCCCTTGGGGCGGCCCTGCGGGCGACGCGATGGCGCGGCTGTCGTTGGAGGGCGCATGATCTTCAAACCCGTGTTGCTATGGTCCGACCTCCTGCTGTGGGCGCTGGTCGCCGGTGCCGTGGTGCTGGCCCTCTACTGCCGCAGTCAGGACTACCTGCGCCGTGCCTGGCGCCGGGTCGGCGAGTCGTCGGCCGCGATGGCGTCGGTCACCGTGCTGGCGGTATTCGTCGCGGTCGGCCTGCTCGATTCGCTGCACTACCAGCCGCGCCTGCCGGCGAAGGAGGGCAGCAGCGAAATCCAGTACGCACCGGAGGTGCTGTCGGCCCTCGATGCACTGTTCGCCGACCTCAGGCTGAACAAGGAAAAGACCTATTCGGCGCCGCTGGCCACGCACGGCTTCGCCAAGGAAACGATGGAGCGCGACGGCGTGCAGACGCGCGATTATCCGCGACTGGTGTTCGGCGGCGCGCACCTGGACGAGCTGTCGCAGCACGACGCCGATCTGCGCAGCCGCGCGCTTTCGGGCGCGCTCAAGGGGGCGCTGCTGTGGGCGGCCTTTACCGGCGTCGTCGTCGGCCTGCTCGCGCTCGCGCAGCGGCGCAGTTACGCCGACACCTGTCGCGCGGTGTGGCGACCAAGGCTGTCGGCCGAGCGGCAGATCGCCTGGCGCGCCGTCTTCGTCACCGCCGCCGTGCTCTGTGTGCTCGGCGGCGTCATCGCCGCCTGGGCCGACGGCTACCACGTGTTCGGCACCGACAAGGTCGGGCAGGACGTGCTCTATTTGTCGCTGAAGTCGGTGCGCACCGCGCTGCTGATCGGCACGCTGACCACGCTGGTGACGCTGCCGCTGGCGATCGCGCTCGGCCTGATCGCCGGCTTCCGCGGCGGCTGGTGGGACGACGCGATCCAGTACCTCTACACGGTGCTGAACTCCATCCCGGGCGTGCTTCTGATCGCCGCCATGGTGCTGATGATGCAGGTGATCATCGACACCCATCCGGAGTGGTTCGAGACGGCCGCCGAACGTGCCGATGCGCGGCTGCTGGCGCTGTGCTTCATCCTCGGTCTGACCTCCTGGACCGGCCTGTGCCGGCTGCTGCGCGCCGAGACGCTGAAGCTGCGCGAGCTCGATTACGTGCAGGCGGCGCGTGCCTTCGGTGTCAGCGACGCGCGCATCATGGCGCGCCACGTGCTGCCCAATCTGATGCACATCGTGCTGATCGCGCTGGTGATGGATTTCTCCGGCCTGGTGCTGTCGGAGGCCGTGCTGTCCTACATCGGCATCGGCGTCGACAGCTCGATGAACAGCTTCGGCACGATGATCAACGCCGCGCGGCTGGAGCTGTCGCGCGAGCCGGTCGTGTGGTGGTCGCTGGCCGCCGCCTTCGTGCTGATGCTGGCACTGGTGCTCGCCGCCAACCTGTTCGCCGACGCGGTGCGCGACGCCTTCGATCCGCGCTTCCAGTGGCGGGCGCGCCGCACGCTGCGGAGGGCTGCCGTATGAACGTGCCCCTGCTCGAAGTGCGCGGCCTGACCGCTGAACTGGATACGCCGGCCGGCATCGCGCGCGCCGTCGACGCGCTCGACTTCGACGTGCGCGCCGGCGAAACGATGGCGCTGCTGGGTGAGTCCGGCTGCGGCAAGTCGATGACGGCGAATGCGCTGATGCGCCTGCTGCCCGACGTGGGCTACATCGCCGGCGGCAGCGTGCGCCTGTCCGGCCGCGAACTGACCGTGCTGACCGAGGCCAACATGCGCGAGGCGCGCGGCCGCGACATGGCGATGATCTTCCAGGAGCCGGGCACCAGCCTGAATCCGGTGCTCACCGTGATGCAGCAGATCGGCGAGGTACTGGCGCTGCACCGCGGCCTGCGCGGCGCGGCAGCGCGCGCGCGGGCACTCGAGCTGCTGGCTGCGGTCGGTATTCCGGACGCGGCGCGACGGCTCGACGAATATCCCTTCCAGTTTTCCGGCGGCATGAAGCAGCGCGTCATGATCGCGATGGCGCTGGCCGGCGAGCCGAAGCTGCTGATCGCCGACGAGCCGACCACCGCGCTCGACGTGACGATACAGGCGCAGGTGCTCGACCTTCTGGCGAAGCTGCAGCGCGAACAGGGGATGGCGCTGCTGCTGATCACGCACGACCTTGGCGTGGTCGCGCGCATGGCGCAGCAGGTAGGTGTCATGTATGCCGGCCAGCTGATCGAACGCGCGCCGCGCGCGGCCTTCTTCGCGCAGCCGGCGCACCCGTATTCGCAGCTGCTGTTCGCCGCCTTGCCCGACACCGCGCAGCGCGGGGAGTTGGCCACCATCCGCGGCTCGGTGCCGCCGCTGACCACCGATTTCCGTGGCTGTCGCTTTGCCGAGCGCTGTCCGCAGGCCTGGGCGCGCTGCCGCGACGAGGCGCCGGCCTGGCAGTCGGCGGGCGAGGGCCAGCAGGTGCGCTGTCACCTGTACGACCCGGCAGAGGCGGGCCGGCACGCGCAACACGTCGCCCCGTTTGCCGGTGTCGCTGAAGCTGCACCGTCGGGCGATGCGCAGCCGCTGCTGAGCGTGCGCGAGCTGAAGGTGCATTTCCCGATCCGCCGCGGCGTCCTGCAGCGTACGGTGGGTCATGTGCGGGCGGTCGATGGCGTGTCGCTGGATATCCGCGCCGGCCGCACGCTGGCGCTGGTCGGCGAGTCCGGCTGCGGTAAGACCACCGCCGGCAAGGCCGTGCTGCGACTGATCGAACCGACCGCCGGCAGCGTGACACTGGGCGCTCAGGATGTCGGCGCCGCGTCAGGTGCGGCATTGCGCGAACTGCGCGCGCAGATGCAGATGGTGTTCCAGGACCCGTACGGCTCGCTGAACCCGCGCATGCGGGTCGGCGAAATCATCGCTGAGGGCATGTCCGCACTGAAGCGCGCTGGCGGTGACGAGGCGGTGCGCGCACTGCTCGAGCAGGTCGGCCTGCGGCCGGACATGGCCGATCGCTATCCGCATGAATTTTCCGGCGGCCAGCGCCAGCGTATCGCCATCGCGCGCGCGCTCGCGGTGCAGCCGCGGCTCATCGTCTGCGACGAACCGACGTCGGCACTCGACGTGTCGGTGCAGGCGCAGATACTGAATCTGCTCCGCCGGCTGCAGCGCGAACTGGGGCTGGCCTACCTCTTCATCACGCACAACATCGCGGTGGTTGAGCACCTGGCGCACGACGTGGCGGTGATGTATCTGGGCCGGATAGTCGAGAGTGGTCCGGTCGATCGCGTGCTGCGCGCGCCGCGTCATCCCTACACGCAGGCGCTGCTGTCGGCGGTGCCGCGCATCGACGGCGCGCAGCAGCCGCAGAAGCTGGCGGGCGATCTGCCGTCGCCGGCCAGTCCGCCGTCCGGCTGTGCCTTCCACCCGCGCTGTCCGCGCGCGCAGGCGCGGTGTTCGACCGACCTGCCGCCGCTGGCGGGCGAGGACGGCCGCCAAGCCGTGGCCTGCTGGTATCCGGACTGAGCGCCGTCGACGCGAGGAGGAACGATGACGTTTCCAGCCATCGCCGGCCTGCGCCTACCGCTCATCCAGGCGCCGATGGCCGGTGTGCAGGATCACCGGCTTGCCGCTGCCGTTTCGAACGCCGGCGGTCTCGGTTCGCTGCCCGCTGCGATGCTGGGTGCGGACGGTTTGCGCGACCAGCTGAGCGCGCTGCAGGCGCTCACCGACCGGCCGATCAACGTCAATTTCTTCTGTCACGTGCCGCCGTCGCCGGACGCGGCGCGCGAGGCACGCTGGCGCGCTGCGCTCGCGCCGTACTACGCCGAGTTCGGTGTCGATCCGGCGCAGGTGCCGGCCGGGCCGGGGCGCATGCCTTTCAGTACCGGCATGGCCGACGTGCTCGAAGCCTTCCGTCCGGCGGTCGTCAGCTTCCATTTCGGGCTGCCGGCGGCCGATCTGCTCGCGCGGGTCAAGGCGTGGGGCGCCTGCGTGCTGGGATCCGCCACCACGGTGGCCGAAGCGCGCTGGCTCGAAGCGTACGGCGCCGACGCGATCATCGCGCAGGGGCTGGAGGCGGGCGGGCATCGCGGGCATTTCCTGACCGATGATCTGAGCGAACAGCTCGGCACGTTCGCGCTGCTGCCGCAGGTGGTGCGCGCGGTGTCGCGCCCGGTCATCGCCGCCGGCGGGATTGCCGACGCCCGGGGCGTGGCGGCCGCGATGGCGCTCGGGGCGAGCGCAGTGCAGGTCGGCACCGCCTATCTGTGCTGCCCCGAGGCGACGACCTCAGCCGTGCATCGTGCGGCGCTGGGCAGCGAGGCGGCCCGTCACACCGCGCTGACCAATGTGTTTTCAGGGCGACCGGCGCGCGGAATCGTCAATCGGGCGATGCGCGAACTGGGGCCGATCAGTGCCGATGCGCCAGCGTTTCCGCTCGCCGCAGCGGCGATCGCACCGCTGCGTGCGCGCGCCGAAGCGGCCGGAAGCGGCGATTTCTCTCCGCTGTGGTGCGGTCAGAACGCCGCGGGCTGTCAGCCCGTGCCGGCGGCCGAACTGACGCGGATGCTGTCGGCCGGCTTCGCGCGCTGACCGCGCGCCGGCCCGCCCGGCATTCGGTCCACACCGCTATTTTTTCGCTGCAGGCTTTTTCGTTGCGGTTTTCTTGACCGGGACGACGGCCTTTTTCTTGGCGACGGGCGCGGCCTTCTTCTTCGGTGCCGCCGGTTTCACCGCCTTGTTGCCGGACGGCGCTGCGACCGGCACGTTCACCCAGCGCCCGTTCCGCTTGACGCGCTTGTACTTCGGTTTGTCCACACCGAGGCGCGGCGCTTCTTCGGCGTTGCCGGCACCGTCAAGCGACAGGCTGCTGTTCTCGTCGGGCACCAGCAGCGTGGTGCCCGGACCGATCTTCGCCGTCGGCGACAGGCCGTTGAAGCGGCGCAGGCGCCATTCGGTCACGCCGAAGCGGCGGATGACGGTGGTCAGCGTTTCCTTCGGACCCAGCGTATAGGTGCGCCACGGCGCACCGGCTGCGGGTGCGGCATCGGCGTCGCGGTTGCTGAGGTTGGACATGAAGGTGTCGACCGCGTGCGACGGAAGCACCAGCTGCGCGCCACCCTCGCCGGCGCGGATGACCGGTCGCTTGTGCTGCGGGTTGAGCGCCTTGATCTCGGCCACCGGTACGTCGGCAAGTCGCGCCGCAGTGGCCAGATCCATGGTCGGCGCTTCGGCCACCAGCGTGAAGTAGGGCTTGTTCTCGACCGTATCGAGCTCGATGCCGAACAGTTCCGGCTGGGCAATGATGTTCTTGAGCGCCTGCAGCTTCGGCACGTAGTGCCGCGTTTCGTTGGGCATGTTCAGCGAGGCGTAGTCGGTCGGCAGGCCGGCCGCCTGGTTGCGCATGACCGCTCGACCGACCGCGCCTTCGCCCCAGTTGTACGAGGCGAGCGCCAGGTGCCAGTCGCCGTGCATTTCATAGATGCGCTGCAGGTACTCGAGCGCCGCCGCGGTCGAGGCGACGATGTCGCGCCTGTCGTCGCGCTGCGCGTTCTGTTCCAGGCCGTAGAGCTTGCCGGTCGACGGGATGAACTGCCACAGTCCGGAGGCCCGTGCAGACGACAGCGCTTCCGGGTTGTAGGCACTTTCCACCATGGGCAGCAGCGCCAGTTCGGTCGGCAGGCCGCGCTTCTCGATTTCCTCGACGATGTGGAACATGTAGCGGCGGCCGCGCTCGGTCATCCGCCGGAAGTAGTCGGGGCGGTTGAGGTACCAGGCCTGGTGCTCCGCTACCAGCGGGTGGTCCAGATCGGCCATGCCGAAACCCTTGCGGATGCGTTCCCACAGGTCGTCCGGCGGCACGGTGAGGTCGATCGGCCTGATCGCTTCGTCCTCGTTGGCGATCACTTCGGTCGGTTGCGGAAAGGGAATCGGCTCCGCCTTGCCCGGCTTGATGCCCGGCGTCGTGCGGCTGGAGGCGTCCGGGGTACGACGTACTGCCGGGCGTTCGACCGAGCGGGTGCCGACCGAGGCGCCCGGGGGCTCGGCCGGTTCCTCGGGCACGACGCCCGTGGCCGCACAGCCGGCGAGCGTTGCGGCCGCCAGCACGAGCAGCGAGCGGCGCAGCAGGGAAACGATGAAATGCGGCATTGCGGCGAAAGAGCCAAACCCCGAATGCTAGCCAGCCGGAGCGGGCACCGTCAAACCTTGCTGTCGGGGTGGGGTTGAAGGAGTGCGGATTGACCGCACGTCGCGGACGGGGTTCGTCGGTGTTGTCCTGCGGCTTTGTAAGGTTATGATGGCGAATAAAAAAAGGGTGTGTCCATGAAAGCGCTGGTCATCGAAGATTCCCAGACAGGGCTTGCAGTCGTCAGCCAGCATCTCGAACGGATGGGCATACTGCCCATCGCCGCCACCGACGGCGAGAGCGGCGTTGCAGCGTTCCGCCAGCACAATCCGGACATCGTGCTGCTCGACGTGGTGTTGCCGGGCATGGACGGCTATGAGGTGGCCCGCCGCATCCGTGCCATCGAGCAGTCGGGCGAATGGACACCCATCATCTTCCTGACCGCGCGCACGGCCGATACCGATCTGGTACAGGGCATCACCGCCGGCGGCGACGACTATCTTTTCAAACCGATCAGTGAAGTGGTGCTCGCCGCCAAGGTGCGTGCGATGCAGCGCATCCTGCAGATGCGTTACTCGCTGGTGGTGCTGACGCGCAAGCTCGACGCCGCCAACCAGGAACTGACGCGGCTCACCTCACTGGACGGTCTGACCGGTCTCGCCAACCGGCGCCATTTCGACGAGACCATCATGCGCGAGTGGCGGCGTGCGGCGCGCTACAAGCGACCGCTGGCGCTGGCGCTGGTCGATGTCGACCATTTCAAGCAGTACAACGACACCTACGGCCATCTGGGTGGCGACGAATGCCTGAAGTCTGTGGCCAGTGCGCTGCAGGCGGTTTCGCGCCGCCCCAGCGATCTGGTGGCGCGCTACGGCGGCGAAGAATTCGCGCTGGTGCTGCCGGAAACCGACCTCGCCGGCGCGCGCAACGTGGCCGAAGGGCTGTGCGATGCGATCCGCGCGCTCAAGTTGCCGCATGCGACGACGTCGGGCCACGTCACCATCAGTGTCGGGGTCGCCAGCATGATGCCGGGCGTCGGCGCGGGCAGCCCGCAGAGTCTGATCGCCGAAGCCGACCTCGCGCTCTATGCGGCGAAGTCGGGCGGGCGCGATCGCGTCGGTTTCAGACAGGTCGAGACCGTCGCCGGCTGATGCCGGCGCAGGCCGGCTTTTCAGAAGACGTTCTTCCACTCACGCAATACGGCGAACACCTCGACCGGGCTGCCCAGTCGGCGGCCGGCGTGCGCCTCCGCCGCGCGGATGACCGCCGGCTCGCGTGCGCGCACGAAGGGGTTGGTCGCCAGTTCGTCGGCCAGCGCGCTGGGCACGCTCGGCAGGCCGGCCTCGCGCAGCTTCGCTACGCGGCGGATGCGGGCCAGCAGCGCCTGATTGTCCGGTTCGACCGCCTGCGCGAAGCGCAGATTGGCCTGCGTGTATTCGTGCGCGCAATACACACGGGTGTGCAGCGGCAGCGAGGCGAGCCGCGACAGCGAGTGCCACATCTGTTCCGCGCTGCCCTCGAACAGCCGCCCACAGCCGGCGGCGAACAGCGTGTCGCCGCAGAACAGCAGGTCGCCGCCGACGTAGGCGATGTGGCTGCGCGTGTGACCGGGCACTTCCAGCACGGCGAAGGTGGCTGCAAGCGAGGGCAGGGCGACGCGCGAACCTTCGCGCACCACCTCGTCGATATGCTCGATGCGCTCGTCAGCCGGTCCGAACACGCGGGCACCGGTGCGCCGCTTCAGTTCGCCCAGGCCGCCGATGTGGTCGGCGTGGTGATGGGTGATCAGGATGGTGTCCAGGCGCAGCGAATGTTCGTCGAGTGCGGCCAACACCGGGGCGGCATCGCCCGGGTCGACCACCAGCGCCCGGTCACCTGCGGCGGCGAGCCAAAGATAGTTGTCGCCAAATGCGGGGATCGGATATATCTTCATCCGCCCGATTCTGGCGGCTGGGCTCTGCGTTGACAATGCACCGGCCGCGATCTGCCTGCCCCACGCCTCTTGCCCATGTCGATTCCCGGTCTGCACGAATGGTTGGACACGCCGCAGGGACAGTATGTCCAGCGCTGGGAGCAGGCGCGGGTTGACCAGATCGTGGCCGACGTGTTCGGTTACAACGCGGTGCAGATCGGGCTGCTGGAACACGACTACCTGCGTGCCAACCGGATGCCTTTCAAGCTCTATTGCGAGGACGCGAAGCCGGGCCCGCCGCGGGCGCTGATCTGCGATCCGGTGCAGTTGCCGTTCGCGGCGACCAGCGTCGATCTGGTCGTGCTGCCGCATGTGCTCGAGTTCGCCAGCGATCCGCACGCGGTGTTGCGCGAGGTCGAACGCGTGCTGGTGCCGGAAGGGCAGGTACTGGTGACCGGCTTCAATCCGTTCAGCCTGTGGGGCGCACGTCGGCGCCTGCGCGAGCGCGACCCTTTCCCTTGGAACGGCGACTGGCTTTCGGTGCCGCGCCTGCGTGACTGGTTCAAGCTGCTCAGCCTGGACACCCAGGCCGGCTGCTTCGGCTGTTACTGCCCGCCGGTACTCAGCGAGAAGTGGCTGGCGCGCTGGCATTTCATGGAAACCGCCGGCGATCGCTGGTGGCCCTTTCTCGGCGGCACCTACGTGCTGCAAGGCATCAAGCGCGTGCGCGGCATGCGACTCATCATGCCGACCTGGCGCGACCGTCGGGCGGCCGCGCGGGCGCTGGCGACGGTGAGTCCGCGCGCGCAGAAACACCGGGCGCCGGGCCAGTAGGCGCGGCGCCCACATCTATGACTGGAGATACGGTTGGACGAAGTCATCATCTACACGGACGGCGCCTGCAGCGGCAATCCGGGCCCCGGAGGCTGGGGCGCGCTGCTGAAGAGCGGCGAACACGAACGCGAGCTGTCGGGCGGCGAAGTCACGACCACCAACAACCGGATGGAACTGATGGCGGTGATCGAAGCATTGAACGCACTGAAGAAACCGGTGCGCGCGGTGGTCTATACCGACTCACAGTACGTGCAGAAGGGCATCAGCGAGTGGATACATGGCTGGAAGCGCAAGGGCTGGAAAACAGCCGCCGGCGATCCGGTCAAGAACGTCGATCTGTGGAAGGCGCTCGACGCCGCGGCCGGCGTGCATCAGGTCGAATGGAAATGGGTGAAAGGTCACGCCGGTCACCCGGAGAACGAACGCGCCGACCGGTTGGCGCGGGAGGCTATCCCGGCCCGTCGTTGATCGCTGTCAGCGAACTGCAAGTTCTGGCCGGTACAATCCGGCCCGCCTCAAGGAGCCGCCTTTCCCCATGATTCGCCAGATCATCCTCGATACCGAAACCACCGGCCTGGAGTGGCAGAACGGCGACCGGCTGATCGAAATCGGCTGCGTCGAGCTGGTCGGGCGCAAGCGCACCGGCCGCCGGCTGCACATGTACGTGAATCCGGAACGTGACGTGCCGGAGGGCGCGGTGGCGGTGCACGGCATCACCACCGAATTCCTCGCCGATAAGCCTAAGTTTCGCGACGTGGTCGACGAGTTCGTCGATTTCGTGCGCGACGCGGAACTGGTCATCCACAACGCCGCCTTCGACGTCGGCTTTCTCGACAACGAGCTGAGTATCGTGGGCCGGCCGCCCTTGCGCGAAACCTGCGTGTGGCCGGCGATCGATACCGTACGCATGGCGCGCGACATGTTCCCGGGCAAGCGCGCCAACCTCGACGCGCTGTGCGAGCGCTTCGGCATCGAGAACTCGCACCGGGAATTCCACGGCGCGCTGCTCGACGCGGAACTGCTGGTCGAGGTCTATCTGGCGATGACGCGGGGCCAGGAAAGCCTGATCATCGACCTCGAACCTGAGGCCTCCGCGGTGCGTGCCGCCGCTGCCGCGCGCCCGCGTGGTGCATTGCGCCGGGTGCAGGCGAGCGAGGCGGAACTGGCCGAGCACGAGCGCGTGCTGGCCGAGATCGACAAGGCCAGCGGCGGCGCCACGGTCTGGCGCAAGCTCGAACCGGCGCAGGCCGGATGAATACAGGGTCGGTCGGCAGACCCGAAGCCGAGGCAGGTTTCTTGCTTCAGCGGCCGGACATTTCCGGATGCGTCGCCAACCCGGCGGCGCGGTCCGGGGACAATGAACCATTACAGGAGACCCCCGAATGAGCGCGCAGAAAATCCCCGCCACACTGATCCCCGGTGACGGCATTGGACCGGAAATCATGGAAGCCGCCCTGGCGGCGCTCGAAGCGGTGGGGGCTCCGTTCGAGTGGGAACAGATGCCTGCCGGCATGGGCGCGCTGAAGAGCGAAGGCGATCCGTTGCCGGCGAAGACGCTGGACAGCATCCGGCGCACCCGGCTGGCACTGAAGGGCCCGCTGGAAACGCCGGTCGGCGGCGGTTTCCGCTCGATCAACGTGCGCCTGCGCGAGGAGTTCAAGCTCTACGCCAACATCCGCCCGGCGCAGACGCTGATCCCGGGCGGCCGCTACGACAACATCGACCTCATCGTCTGCCGCGAGAACCTCGAAGGCCTGTACATGGGCTACGAGCACTTCATCCCGATCGAGGGCGACCCGCACGCGGTGGCGATGTCGACCGGCGTGAATACCCGCCAGGGCGCGCGCCACATTCTCGAATACGCCTTCGAACACGCGATCGCGCTCGGTCGCAAGAAGGTGACCGTGGTGCACAAGGCCAACATCATGAAGGCGCTGACCGGCATCTTCCTGGAAACGGCCGAGCAGATGTACGAGGAGCGCTACAAGGGCCGCATCCAGTTCGAACAGGTCATCGTCGACGCCTGCTGCATGAAGCTGGTGATGAACCCCTGGCAGTTCGACGTGCTGGTCACGACCAACCTGTTCGGCGACATCCTGTCCGACCTGACTGCGGGCCTGGTCGGCGGCCTGGGCATGGCGCCCGGTTCCAACATCGGCGCCGATGCGGCCATTTTCGAAGCGGTGCATGGCTCGGCGCCTGACATCGCCGGCAAGGGCATCGCCAATCCGACGGCGCTGGTGCTGGCCGCCGCGCTGATGCTGGATCACGTGAACATGCAGGACAAGGGCGACCGCATCCGCAAGGCGGTGTCGGAAACGCTGAACATCGACAACGTCCGCACCGGTGACCTGGGCGGCCGCGCCAGCACCAAGGAGTACACCGCCGCACTGGTTGCCCGCATCCGCAACAACGGCTGAGCCGGCGGCTGAACGGTCTGCGTCACGACCGTTCCATCCGGCCGGCGGCGTCCGGAGATCGACCTGCTCGGGTCCGGTTTCCGGACGTGGTCCGCCAGTCGGGCCCGCTTCCGGGCGATAATCGCGTTTTCCCCGCGCCCGCCCACCCCATGAAAGTTTTCGGATTTGCCGGCTACAGCGGTTCCGGCAAGACCACGCTGATCGAGCAGCTGATTCCTCACTTCGTGCTGGAGGGGCTGACCGTGTCGCTGATCAAGCATGCGCACGCGGGCTTCGACATCGACAAGCCGGGCAAGGACTCGCACCGCCTGCGCGAGGCCGGCTGCACCGAAGTGATGCTGGTGTCGAACAATCGCTGGGTGCTGATGCACGAACTGCGCGGGCGCCCGGAACCGACGCTGGATGAGCAGATCGCCGCCATGGGCGACTGCGACCTGCTGCTGGTCGAGGGCTACAAGGCCTCGCCGATCCCGAAGCTGGAAATCCACCGCCCGTCCTACGGCCGGCCGCTGATGTATCCGGACAATCCGCACGTGGTGGCGGTCGCCACCGACGAGCCGATGGAACTTCCGCTGCCCCGGCTCGACCTGAATGACGTGGAAGCCATCGCCGGCTTCATCCTTCGCCACCAGGGATTCAGATGAACGAAATGCTCACGCTGGACGCTGCGGTCGAACGCCTGCTCGCGGCCGCACGTCCGATCGCCGACAGCGAAACCGTATCGACCTTCGCCGCCGCCGGCCGCGTGCTGGCCGCCGACCAGCGCTCGTCGCTGACCGTGCCGCCGCACGACAACTCCAGCATGGATGGCTACGCCGTGCGTCTGGCCGATCTCGATGCGGCGGGCTGCTGTCTGCCGGTGAGCCAGCGCATCCCGGCCGGTCATGTCGGCGCGCCGCTGGCCGCCGGCACCTGTGCCCGCATCTTCACCGGCGCGCCGGTGCCGCCGGGCGCCGACGCCATCGTGATGCAGGAGTCGACGCGTACCAGCGACGCCGGTGTCTGTTTCGACGAGATTCCGAAGCCGGGTGCGTGGATACGCCGCGCCGGCGAGGACATCCGCGAAGGCGACATCGTGCTGGCTGCCGGCACCCGGCTGCGCGCGCAGGAAGTCGGGCTGGCGGCGTCGATCGGTCTGGCCGACGTGCCGGTAGTGCGCCGGCCGCGCGTCGCGCTGTTCTCGACCGGCGACGAACTGGTCATGCCGGGCGAGCCGCTGCCGCCGGGCGGCATCTACAACTCCAACCGCTACACGCTGCGCGCGCTGTGTGAAACGCTGGGCTGCGAAGTGCTGGACCTGGGCATCGTCCCCGACCGCCTCGACGCCACGCGCGCCGCGCTGCGCGAAGCCGCGGCAAGCTGCGACCTGATACTGACCAGCGGCGGCGTCGGCGTCGGCGAGGAAGACCACATCAAGCCGGCGCTGACCGCCGAAGGCGGGCTGGACAGCTGGAAGATCGCGATGAAGCCGGGCAAGCCGCTGGCGTACGGCCACGTGAAGCGCGCAGACGGCGGTCACGCCGACTTCCTGGGCCTGCCGGGCAATCCGGTGTCCAGCTTCGTCACCTTCCTGCTGCTGGTGCGCCCCTTCATCCTGCGTCGCATGGGCGTGGCCGACGTTACCCCGGAGCCGTTCATGGTGCGCGCCGATTTCGACTGGCCACGCCCCGACCGCCGGCGCGAATTCCTGCGCGTGCGCCGCAACGCCGACGGTGGGCTGGAACTGTTTCCGAACCAGAGTTCGGGCGTGCTCACATCCACCGTGTGGGGCAGCGGGCTGGCCGACATCACCGCCGGTCAGGCGGTGAAGCGGGGCGATGCCGTGCCCTTCCTGTCCTTCGAATCCCTGCTGTACTGAGTCATGACGATGAAGATCAAGGTGCTTTACTTCGCCGCGTTGCGCGAAGCGCTGGGTTCGCCCGGTGAGACGGTCGACCTGCCGGCCGATGTGACCACGCTGGCCGGCGTGCGCGCGCTGATCGCCAGCCGCGGTGGCGACTGGGACAAGCTGGCGCAGATGAAGAACCTGCGTGCGGCGGTAAACCAGCGCATGGCCGAACCGGACGCCGCGGTCGCCGACGGCGACGAAGTGGCCTTTTTCCCGCCGGTCACCGGCGGCTGAGGAGAAAAGCATGAGCGTGAGCGTGCAGCAGGCCGACTTCGACATCAGCGCCGAGATCGACGCGCTGCTGGCCGGTCGCACCGACGTCGGCGCGGTGGCCACCTTCACCGGTCTGGTGCGCGACATCAATGACGGCTCCGGCGTGCATGCGATGACGCTGGAACACTATCCGGGCATGACCGAGGCGGCGCTGGAGGACATCGTCGCGCAGGCGAAGGTGCGCTGGGACATCCTCGCCGTGCGGGTGATCCACCGCGTCGGCACGCTGCAGCCGGCCGACCGCATCGTGCTCGTCATCGTCGCCGGCAGTCACCGCGGCGAAGCTTTCGCCGCCTGCGAATTCATCATGGATTACCTGAAGACCCGCGCGCCGTTCTGGAAGCGCGAGGACACGCCGGAAGGCAGCCGCTGGGTGGATGCGCGCGAATCCGACGACAGCGCCGCCGAACGCTGGAGGCAGGGCGGCTGAACGTTCAGTTCGTGGCGTCCGCCGTCCGCACTGGAACGGGGAAAGGCGTCACCGTGCGCCCCCTCTTCGCATACAGCAGCACCGGCGCGCAGCGCTGCGGGTCGGCGTGGATGCCAACGCAGTCCAGACACTGGAAACAGTCGTCGTAGCGGATGTCGCCGCTGCGCTCGATCGCGTCGTACTGGCAGCGGTGGCGACAGGTCTGACAGGGCTTGCCGCATTCGGCGCGGCGCACCAGCCAGTCGAAGCGCCTCAGTTTGCCGCCCAGCGCCATCGCGGCACCCAGCGGACACAGGTGGCGACAGAAGAACTTGTAGCTGAAAGCACCCGCCAGCAGCAGGCCGACCGCCCACGCGACATAGGGCCAGGCGCGGTCGAAGCCGACCGTGATCGCGGTCTTGAACGGCTCGACCTCGACCAGACTTTCGGCGATCCGAGGCGCGGTCGCTGCGGCGATGACCAGCGCCGCCAGCAGCGCGTAGCGGCCGCGGTCGAGCGTACGTGCCAGTCGCCGCGGTAGCCGGATCTGCGGGACCCGCAGCTTCTGCGCCGCGATGGCGACGAATTCCTGCAGCGCGCCGAAGGGGCAGAGCCAGCCGCAGAAGGTGCCGCGACCCCAGATGAAGAAGCTCACCGCGGTGAACGCGATCAGCAGCAGCGACACCGGGTCGTACAGAAAGCTCGACAGGTCCGATCCGGCGGCCAGCGTCTTGATCGCGCCGGTGATCTGCACGATGGACAGCTGGCCCTGCGCGTGCCAGCCGATGAACACCAGCGTGAACAGCAGGAAGGCGTTGCGGAACAGCGCCAGCCGCCGGGCGTCGCGCGCCATCCAGTCCGGCTTTGCCAGCACCACGCAGAGCAGGACGAGCGCGACGCCGATCGCTGCGAGGTCGGGCCACCGGCCCTGCCAGGCGACCAGCCATTCGGGCAGCGGCTGTGGCGGATAGACGAACAGGTCGGCGTCCGGCGTGTAGTCGAAGGACACGGTCTGGTGCGTAATGCGCGGCAGCATCATGCCCTTGGCGCGGGTCAGCGTCAGCGTGAGCTGCATCGGCCGCGCCGGGTCCAGCCCCGCCTGGGCGTAGATGCGGAACACGCCGGAGGCATTGAAGGCTGGCGCGCCTGCAGGAGCCGGGTGCTCGAACACCAGATCGCGCATTTCCACCGGCAGCCCGCCCTGGGTCAGCGACAGGCTGGGTGGCGGCGTACCCGGTACGAAGCCTTCGTCCAGCATCGCGATGCGGCCGGCGCTGGCGATCCACAGTGCGTGCTGGCCGTCCTCCAGCTTCTTCATCAGATCGGCGTAACGGGCGTCGCCGAGCACGGCGCGGCCCACCGTCGGCGCATTCAGGTAGCCGACGTAAAGGTCGACCAGCGTGGCGTCCGGTTCGGCCAGCGCGACCTCGTCCGCGCCTTCGCCGTCGGTGCCGGCGAACAGCTTTTCGGCCTCAGCATTGCTGACGCGCAGGTGGCCGATCAGCCCGCGCTTGACCAGCGTGGCGAAATCCAGCCGGTCGAAGACGTCGGCGCGCGCCCGCGCGGCAGGGCCTCGCGCGCCGGGGTCGGCGAAGCCGAGCTTCTCGCGCGCCACCGCGAGGCCGGCCGCCAGCACTGTCTGGTTCACGATGCGTACCGACGCGGTCGCCTTGGTCACGCCATCGAGCACGACGCGGCTGTCGCTGCCGCCCGCGCGTGTATTGCCGTAGGCCGACGACACGGTGATTTCCTGCTTCAGATTGCGGCCGGCGTACTGCTGCACGAATTCCTTCAGCGGCGCTTCGCCCAGCCCGCTGAGGAAGACCGGTTCGTGCTGGCGCAGCACCTCGACGTCAATGAAGCCACCCTTGCGGTCGATGGCGACCAGCAGGTTCATCGGTGTGCCTTCGAAGCCGGGAATCGGCGCCAGGTCGATCGACTCGAACACATAGCCGACCGGTCCGGCCTCCGGTTCCAGTTCGCTGGTGATCGGCCAGACCGGCAGGTCGGCCAGCTTGGGCTGTACGTGCAGAGGCGGCTGGAAGCGGCGGGCGAGGTCGTCGTGGCCAAGTTCGCCAGCCAGCGCCGCGCCGCACAGACAGGAGGCGAACAGCAGGACGTGGCGGACAAGTGCGCCGATGGACGCACGGGAGATCAGGGACATGAAGTCGGTCCGTGTGGGACGACGGGGCCAACGCACTGCATGCTGCTCTGGCGTGCCCCGCAGACGCGCATGCTAATCGGACGCGGCTCGGCGCCTGCCATGGAAAATGCCCGAACAAGCGGCATTCGTGAGCGCACGATGTAACTTAGACTGCGCCGCGCCTGTCACAGGCACGCCCAGAAAAACGGGCGCTTACGCCCTGGAGAATCGAACATGCACCCACTTTCCTGCGCCTCGTCGCTGCGCGTCCTGTGCGCGACGCTGACTCTCGGCCTGCTGCCGCTGAGCGCATGGGCCATCACCGACGACGACATCGCCGAGGCGGTGCAGAAGCCGTCCTGGGGGCTGTACAAGGGTTACGCCGAATTCAAGATGGCGCACTACGCCGACGCGAAACGCATCTGGACCGCGCTGGCTGAGCGCGGCAATGGCGAGGCCTGGTTCAATCTGGGCATCCTCGCCGAGGACGGGCTGGGCGAGCCGCAGAATCCGCACGAGGCGCGTCGCCTGTACGAGAGCGGCGCCCAGGCGGGCAGCCGCAATTCGGCGCTGCGCCTCGGTCTGCTGCTGCAGGGCGGCAAGCTCGGCCAGCGCGACATCGACGGCGCGCGCCACTGGCTCAAGGTGGCGGCCGACGCCGGCGACCAGGAAGCGGCCACTCACCTTGCGGCGCTGAACGATCCGCAGGGCGGCAGCATCCGCGACCGCGAACTGGCCGAGGCGCGCCGCTTCGAAGCCGAGGGCCGGCACGCCGACGCGGCAGCGATGTACCGCAAGCTGGCCGACTTTGGCGACGTGCGCGGCGTGACGCGACTGGCCTGGGCTTACGAAGCCGGCCGCGGCGTGCAGCGCAATCTGGCCGAAGCGGCGCGGCTGTTCCGCGTCGCCGCGGAGCAGGGCGAGGCGGAGGCGCAGTACGCGCTGTCGGTCATGCTTGACACCGGCGCCGGGCAGACGCGCAACACGGATGAAGCGCTGCGCTGGCTGCGCGCCTCGGCCGGACAGAACTATCCGCCGGCGGTGCAGGCGTTGCAGGCGCGGAACTGAGCAGAACGCCTCTTGCGGGGGAGGGGGGAGGGAAGCGCGACTGAATTCCGTGTGCGATTGTCGAGGGCTCCGTCGCGGTCAGCAGACCGCTCGCACAGGAAATGCGCTCGCTCCGTCGCCGTCAGCGGGCTTACCCCGTTGATTTCCGGCCGTGCAAGGGCAGCGCGACGCGCGCCCGCAGGCCGCCCTCGGCGCGGCGCGACAGCGTCACCTCGCCACCTTGGGCGCGGATGACGGCGCGCGAGATGGCCAGCCCCAGGCCGCTGCCGCCCGTGTGGCGGGCGCGCGAGGCTTCGAGGCGCACATAGGGTTCGAATACGTGCTCGAGTTCGGCTTCGGGTATGCCCGGTCCGTCGTCGTCGATGTCTATTCGCGCTTCGCCGTCGGTCGACGACAGCGTCACACGGACGCGGCCACCGCCATAGCGGCGCGCGTTGTCCATCAGGTTGGCGAGTGCCCGGCGGGTCAGCGCCGGGCGCAGTACGACCGGCTGCGCGAGACTGCCGCTCACCTCGATGTCCGCACCCAGCGCGGCGATGTCGTCGGCCACGCCATCGACCAGCGCGTCGAGCCGGGTTGGTGCGGCGCTTTCCGAACTGTCGCCGGCGCGCAGGAAGGCCAGCGTGTCGTCGATCAGCGTTTCCATCTCGGCCAGATCGCGTTCGATCGCTTCGCGCACCGGGCTGTCCGGCAACTGCTCGAGGCGCAGACGCACGCGGGTAATCGGCAGCCGCAGGTCGTGCGACACGCCGGCCAGTGCCTGGGCGCGTGTCTGGATCAGCGCGCGCAGCGCGCCCTGCATGCGGTTGAAGGCGTGCGCCGCGCCGGCCACTTCGCGCGGTCCGCCGGTATCGAGCGGCGCCTGATCGAGGTCGCGCGCCAGCCCGTCGGCGGCGCGGGCGAATATCGCCAGCGGACGGGTCAGGCGACGTACCACCCAGATCGACAGCAGGCTCACGGCAAGCACCACCAGCAGCAGGCCGACGATGATGCGCAGCGGACGGTCCACCGGCGGGGGCGGCGGCGAGTAGCGGAAGGTGAGTACGCTGCCGTCGCTCAATCTGGCCTGAGTGGATACGTCGATCACCGGCGGTGCAGGCAGCAGTCGCGCCAGCTTGGGCGGCGGCGGCGGGGGCGGGCGCATGGGGTGCATATCGCTGCGCGGCGTCAGCATGTCCTGTTCGTGCCTGACGACCTGATGCTCGAAGCGCGTGCCCAGCCGTTCGCCGACACGTTGCGCGAAGGCGTCGAAATCGTCCGGCACCGCTTTCGCGTCGTCATACCATGGCTCCTCGAGCGACAGTCGGGTGCTCGGGCTTTCGAGCATGCGCAGCAGCCGATCGCGGCCCGCTGCCGGCGTTTCGTCGACCAGGGCGACCGACTCGGCCAGCCGCGTCGCGGCGTAGTCGCTGCGCATCTGTCGCGACAGGCGCACGCGGTCCTCGACCACCAGCCACAGGCCGAGCGCGTTGGCGAGCAGCAGGCCGCCCAGCAGCACGCACAGGATCTGGCCGAACAGCGTGCGCGGCAGCAGCCGCGACGCCCATGTCAAAGCAGCTTCTCCACCGGGCCGTTGAGCACATAGCCCTCGTTGCGCAGCGTGCGGATGATGCGTGGCTCGCGTCCGTCGTCGCCGAGCCGGCGGCGCAGGCGGCTGATCATCACGTCGACCGTGCGGTCGAAGGGCCCGGCGTCGCGGCCGGCCAGCACGTCCATCAACTGGTCGCGCGACAGCACGCGGTTGGCGTTCTCGGCCAGCGCGTTGAGCATGCGGAATTCGCCACTGGACAGCGGCGTCACAACGCCGGCCTCGTCGACCAGATGGCGGGCACCGAGATCGAGCGTCCAGCCGGAGAATTTCAGGCCGCGCACGCTGCCGTCGCCATCCGGGTGCTCCGGTGCCCGGCGCAGGATGCTGCGCACCCGGGCCAGCAGTTCGCGCGGATGGAAGGGCTTGGGCAGGTAGTCGTCGGCCCCCATCTCCAGGCCGATGATGCGGTCCAGTTCGTCGCCGCGGGCGGTCAGCATCAGGATGGGCAGGCGCGATTTGGCGCGGATTTCGCGGCACAGCGCGAGGCCGTCGTCGCCCGGCAGCATCACGTCGAGGATGAGCAGGTCGCAGCCGTCGCGTTCGAGCGCGAGGCGCAGTGCGTCGCCGTCGCCGACGGTGCGCACGTCCATGTCCTGCTTGCCGAGGTAGTCGCGCAGCAGATCGCGCAGGTCCGGGTCGTCGTCGACGACGAGGATGCGCGGTTTCGGTGTGTGTCCGTTCATGCCCTTCAGCTTAGCGGCTCGCGTCCGCGCGGTGGGCGATCCGGACAATTCGGGACATTGTGTTTACGCAGTGTTTACAGAGGCTGGCGGGCGCGCCAGCAGCACGAGCAATCCGGCAAGCAGGCCGACGGCGGCGAAATCGGCGCTGTAAAGCACCAGGCCGGCGGCGCCCGCGACGACGGCGAGGCGCGCCACGAAGGCGTAGCGCAGCAACAGTGCCAGTGCGCCAGCGGCCAGTGCAAGTACGCCGATGCGCTCCTGCATGAAAAGCTGCGGCGCGAAGCGGCGCACCAGGCAGCGCCAGTCGTCGGCGCCGCTGGCGCACAGGCCGTGCAGCAGGTCGGATTCCATCAGGCCGTAGCGCAGGCCGGCGCTGGCCGCGGCGGCGACCAGCAGTGCGATGAGCAGCGGCCAGCCAAGGCGTTTGCGCAGGTCGAGAGCAAGGGAAGAGGTGGGCATGGGGGTATTCATCTGTAGGCACTGTCCGTCACGTGCGAACCATGGATTTTCGCTGTGTTAGCATCGCCGCGCTGCAGCATCGACACCGTCATCCGGTGACCGGCTGCAGTCCTCACCTTACCGGAAACGCTGCGCCCGGCCCAGCCGGACGACCGACACCGATCTCGCATGAAAAGACAGATTTCCCTTGCCCGCGTCATGATCGCCCTGCTGATCGCAGGTGGCGTGGCGGCGGTGCACTTCGCGCTGTGGGCGGTGACGAACCGTCCGGTCAGCGTTGTCGAGCCGCTGGACTACATCGACGGATTTTCCTACAGCCCTTACCGGCGCGACCAGACGCCACTCAAGGGCGTGTATCCGAGCTACGCCGAGATCGAGCAGGACATGAAGCAGCTCGGCGGCATCGCGCACCGGGTGCGCACCTACAACTCGACCGAGAATCCGGAGGTGTCCGATCTGGCGGGGCAGAACGAGCTGCGCGTCACCGCGGGCGCCTGGCTGGACCGCGACAAGGTGAAGAACCGGCGCGAGATCGGTGCCGTGCTGGCGGACGCCCGGCTGCATGCGAACATCGACCGCATCATCGTCGGCAACGAGGTATTGCTGCGCGACGACCTGACCTTCCCCGAGATGTATGCCTACCTCGACGAGGTGCGCAATGCGACCGATCTGCCGGTATCGACCGCCGAACCCTGGCACGTCTGGCTGAAGAATCCGGAACTGGCGGACCACGTCGATTTCCTCGCCGTCCATCTGCTGCCGTATCACGAGGGCGTGCCCGTGGACAAAGCGGTCGACTACGCGATGGCGCGCTACCAGGAACTGCTGGACGCCTTCCCCGGCCGCTCCATCCTGATTTCCGAAATCGGCTGGCCGAGCAAGGGGCCGACCATCCAGGCGGCGGTCGCGTCGGAAGAGAACCAGGCGCGCTTCGTGCGCGAATTCCTCTATCGCGCGCTGTGCAAGAACCTCGACTACTTCCTGATCGAAGCCTACGACCAGCCATGGAAGATCGATATCGAGGGCTGGGCCGGTGCCTACTGGGGCGTGTTCAACGCCGACCGCGAGCTGAAGTTCCCGCTCGAAGGCAGCGTGGATCCGAACAGTGGCTGGATTGATGACGCGCTGGTCGCCACCGTGTTCGCGCTGGTGCCGATGCTGCTGCTCTGTCTGGCGCAGCGCGGCATGAGCATCGGCGGCCAGCTCTGGATGTGCATACTGGTGCAGGCCTGCGTCACCGCCATCGTCATCGCCGCCCGCCTGCCGGCCGACTACTACTTCACCTTGCGCGACCTGACCGCGCTGATAGGCCTCGTGTTCGGCGTGGTGCTGACGGCCGGCGTGCTGCTGACCAACGGATTCGAGTTCGCCGAGGTGTTCTTCAAGCCGCGCTGGCGCCGTGCCTACAAGCCGGCTGAGCCGGTGCCGCCGGAACAGCAGCCCTTCGTGTCGGTGCACCTCGCCTGTTGCAACGAACCGCCGGAAATGGTGATCGCCACCATCGACAGTCTGGCGGCGATGGACTACCAGAACTTCGAAGTCATCGTCGTCGACAACAACACCAAGGACGAGGCGCTGTGGAAGCCGGTCGAGGCGCGCATGGCCGAGTTGGGCCCGCGCTTCCGCTTCTTCCATCTGCCGCAGTGGCCGGGTTTCAAGGCCGGTGCGCTGAATTTCGCGATGAAGCAGATCGATCCGCGCACCGCGGTGGTCGGCGTGGTCGACGCCGACTACGTGGTCACCCCCGACTGGCTCAGCGCACTGGTGCCGCATTTCCGTGACCCCAAGGTGGCCGTGGTGCAGGCACCGCAGGCGCACCGCGAGTGGGAGCGCCATTTCTTCAAGCGCATGTGCAACTGGGAGTTCGATGGCTTCTTCCGCATCGGCATGCACCATCGTCATGAGCGCAACGCGCTGATCCAGCACGGCACGATGACGCTGGTGCGCCGCTCGCGCCTCGAGGAATCGGGCAACTGGTCCGAGTGGTGCATCTGCGAGGACACCGAACTGGGCCTGCGCCTGCTCGAGAACGGCGACGAACTGCGCTACATTGACCGCGTTTTCGGCCGCGGTCTGACGCCGTCCAGCTTCGCCGCACTGAAGTCGCAGCGCTTCCGCTGGGCCTTCGGCGCGATGCAGATCATGAAGGGCCACTGGAAGGCGCTGGTCGGCAAGAGCAAGCTCTCGGCCGGTCAGCGCTATCACTTCATCACCGGCTGGTTCTCGTGGTTCGGCGACGCGCTGCAGTTCCTGTTCGCGCTGGGCGCCATAGGCTGGACGGCCGCGATGCTGATCTGGCCGAAGATGTTCTCGCTGCCGGTCACCATCATGCTGGCGCCGGTGCTCGGCCTGCTGGTCGCCAAGGCGGCGATGGGGCCCATCCTGTATCGCCGCGCGATGGACTGTCCATGGGCCGACATCGCCGGCGCGTCGCTGGTGAGCCTGGGCCTGTCGCACGCGATCGCGCGCGGCATCATCGCCGGCATCACGCACAAGCGCGGTGTCTTCCTGCGCACCGCGAAGGGCAAGGCGGAGGGCGGTCTTGCCAAATTCTTCCAGCCGATACGCGAAGAGATGTACCTGCTGCTGTCGCTGATCGGCGCCGCCAGCGCCATGCTTTACATGCGCGGCAGCGACAGCGTCGAAGTACTGCTGTGGGTGACCATGCTGGGCCTGCAGTCGCTGCCCTACATCGCCGCACTGGCCTGCCAGTTCATCGCCCAGCTGCCGGAAAAGCCGCTGCCGGCCGCGCCGGCGACACAGGCAGCGTAAGGCGATGATGGAGCCGCTGAATCGCGCGCCGCGCTGGGCGCGTTATGCGCTGGTGCATCTGGTCGCGCTGGCGCTGATCGCGTTCTGGATCTGGCGCGCCAACCAGCCGCAGCCGCTGGCCGACGTGCCGCCGGACCAGGCACGTCTGCAGTGCGTGTCGTACGCACCCTATTACCGGCCGGGCGAATCGCCGCTGATTCCCGATTTCCAGGTGAGTCGCGAGCGCATCGACGCCGACCTCGCACGGCTGTCGCGGATCACCGACTGCGTGCGTCTGTACTCGGTCGACCAGGGGCTGTCCGCCGTTCCCGAACTGGCCGGTCGCCACGGACTGAAGGTGCTGGTGGGCGCCTGGATAGGCGGCGACCTGAAGAAGAACGACATCGAGCTGACACAGGCCATCGCGCTTGCCAACCGTCACCGCGACGTGGTGCGCGGCCTCATCGTCGGCAACGAGGTGCTGTTGCGCCGCGAGCAGACCGAGGATGCGATGCGCCGCTACATCGAGCGTGCCCAGCGCGAAACCGAGGTGCCGGTGACTTACGCCGACGTCTGGGAGTTCTGGCTCAAGCACCGTTCACTCGCGGCCAGCGTCGATTTCGCCACCGTGCACATCCTGCCCTACTGGGAGGACGAGCCGCGGGCGATTGACGACGCGATCACGCACGTGACGGCGGTGATGGACACGATGGCCATCGAACTGGGCAAGCCGCTGCTGATCGGCGAGACCGGCTGGCCCAGTCTGGGCAAGCAGCGCGACGGCGCGCGGCCGGGGCTGATCGAGCAGGCGCGTTATCTGCGCGAATTCCTGCTGGCGGCGCAGGCGCACGGCTGGCAGTACAACGTGATCGAAGCCTATGACCAGCCGTGGAAGCGCCTGCTCGAAGGTACGGTCGGCGGGTACTGGGGGGTGCTCGATTCGCACGGCCACGCCAAGTTCGGCTGGCATGGGGCGTTGGCCGAACGCAACGACGGTGCCACGCCGCTGACCGCCGGCGCGGTCGGGCTGGCGCTCGGCGTGCTGATCGTGCTGGCCGCGCGTGTGCGTCGCTCCGGTGCTGCAGCGGCTTACGCGCTGTCCGGGGCACTGGCGGGACTGATCGGACTGCTGCAGTGGGAATACCTGTCGCTCGCCTGCCGCAATCCTGCGGAGTGGCTGGCCATGGGCGCGGTCGCGCTGGCGGGCAGCCTGGCGTGGGCGCTGCTGCCCTTCGTGATGACCGGTCGCGCACGACCTGCGATGGCGTTCGTCGTGCGCGTGCTGCTGTTCGGCCTGGCCACCGGCGGCCTGTTGCTCGCGGTCGATGGTCGCTATCGCGATTTCCCCTTCCTGCTGTTCGTGCTGCCGACCATTCAGTTCGGTCTGGCTGCGCGCTGGGCCGGTTTCGACGTGATGCCGCGATTGCCCGAGTCGCGTATTTTCACGCTGATTGCGGTGGCCGGCAGTGCCATCGCCTGGCTTCTCGACTGGCGCAACCCGCAGGCGTTGGGTTGGGCGCTGATGGCCGCCGTGCTGGCGGCCGCCTTCGCGCCACGTCGCTCAGCTGACTGAGGGGTTCAGCGCGTAAAGCCCGGTCAGGCTCGCCTGGCCGAGCACGTGGCCCTGCATCGCCTGTCTCACGACATCGAGCGTAAGCCGGCCGTCTGCCGGCAGGCGTTCGACGTCCAGCGCGTACAGCGTGAACACGTAGTGATGGACGATTTCGTCGTTCCACGGCGGGCAGGGGCCGTCGTAGCCATGGTAGTCGCCCGTCATCTGCGCGTCGCCGGCGAACCACGCGGTGTAATCGTTGATGCCCTGGCGGGTGCCGCGCGGACCGGCCGGGCCGGGCTTGCCGCAGGCGGTGACCGCCGACGAGAACTCGCCTTCGGCGATTTCGCCGGTCGGTGCGAGGTCGACCAGTATCCAGTGCGTGAAGTCGCAGCGCGGCAGCGAGGCGGGCACAGTGCGGCCGTCCTGGTTCACGTCGTCCGGCCGGGTCGGCACGTCGGGGTCGTGGCAGATCAGCACCAGCGAACGCGTGCCGGCCGGCAGATCGGACCAGGCGAGGTGCGGGTTGCGGTTGTTGCCAAGTTGCGCGTGACCCTTGCCGTCGGGGATGCAGAACGCGTTGTTGCCCGGGATGCGGGTGCCGTCGGCAAAGGTGTTGCTCGTCAGTTTCATCTAGTCAGCTCCTCGTTCAGGACGCCGCGCGACGCGAAAAGTCGCGCAGCCGGAAACCCAGTGCGAACAGCACGGCGAAGTAGGCACCGGCGCCGGCCGGCACCAGCCAGCCCAGGTGCAGAATGCGGTTGAGCGTGCCCATCTGCAGCCAGTCGCCCGGCACCTGCGCGCCGAAGTACAGCACCACGCCCATCGCTGCAAGCGCAGACAGCATCTTGAGCCAGAAGCTCCGCCAGCCGGGTGCCGGCGTGTAGGCACCGGTGCGGCGCAGGCCGTGGTAGAGGAAACCGGCGTTCACCAGCGATGCCAGCCCGATGGACAGCGCCAGCCCTGCGTGTGCCAGCGGGCCGATGAAGACGAGGTTCATCAACTGGGTCAGCACCAGTACGCCGATCGCAATCTTGACCGGCGTGCGGATGTCCTGCCGCGAATAGAAACCGGGTGCCAGCACCTTCACAAGAATCAGTCCGGTCAGGCCGACGCTGTAGGCGAGCAGCGCCTCGCGCGTCGCCAGCACGTCGTGCGCGGTGAACTGTCCGTGGTGGAACAGCGTGGCGATCAATGGTGTGGCCAGCAGAGCCAGCGCAAGCGCCGCCGGCAGCGTAAGCAGCAGCGTCAGGCGCAGGCCCCAGTCGAGCAGGGAGGAAAATTCACCGCCGTTGCCATCGGCGTGACTGCGCGACAGCGAAGGCAGCAATATGGTGCCGAGCGCCACGCCGAGCAGGCCGGCCGGGAATTCCATCAGACGGTCGGCGTAGTAGAGCCAGGACACCGAACCGCTCTCGAGGAAGGAGGCGAAGATGGTGTTGATCAGCAGTGAAATCTGCGACACCGACACGCCCAGTATCGCCGGCAGCATCAGTTTGAAGATGCGACGCACACCGGGATCGTGCAGGTCGAGCCGCATCCGCGGCAGCATGCCGATGCGCATCAGCGCCGGCACCTGCAGCGCCAGCTGCAGCGCGCCGCCGATGAATACCGCCCAGGCCAGCGCCAGTACCGGCGGATCGAAATACGGCGCGGCGAACAGGCTCATGCCGATGAAGCTAAGGTTCAGCAGTACCGGCGTGAAGGCGGGGATGGCGAAGCGGCTGAAGGTGTTCAGCACGCCGCCGGCCATCGCCACCAGCGACATGAAC
The DNA here is from genome assembly GCF_059552495.1 of Methyloversatilis sp. S146-33. The sequence goes on along the minus strand of NZ_JCANOT010000018.1, from coordinate 105,799 downwards.
AGGATGTAGGGAAAGGTGATGCGGGTCAGCGTCACCGTCAGGTCGAACTTGTCGGCGTCGGCGGCAAAGCCGGGGGCGGATATATATATGATGAGCGGCGCGGCGACGATGCCGATCACCGTGACCACCGCGACCACCAGGGCGAGCAGGGTGGCGACATGGTCAATCAGTGCCCGCGTGTCGTCGACGCCGCGCCGGTTGCGGTACTCGCCCAGTATCGGCACGAAGGCCTGCGAGAAGGCGCCCTCGGCGAACATGCGACGCAGCAGGTTGGGCAGACGGAAGGCGACGAAGAAAGCGTCGGTGGCGGCGCCAGCGCCGAAGGCCCGGGCGATGAAAAAATCGCGGACGAAGCCGAGGATGCGCGACAGCAGCGTCATGCTGCTGACGGTCGCGAGTGCACGAAGCAGATTCATCAGGCGATGCGTGTGGAGAGACAGCGCGCACCTTACCAGAGCCGTGCGGGCTGTCGGCCACGCGATGCGCCGAACTGGGTCTTGCACCGGCAACTCATAGTGCGTATACTCGCGCGTTTTCCCGAACACCCAACCGCAAGAACATGGCCAATTCCGCACAAGCACGCAAGCGCGCCCGTCAGGCGAACGTTCGTCGTGATCACAACATGAGCCAGCGCTCGGAGCTGCGCACTGCCATCAAGAACGTCCGCAAGGCCATCCTGGCTGGCGACAAGGCAGCTGCGCAAGCCGTGTTCGTGCAGGCCCAGACGACGATCGACAGCATCGCCGACAAGAACATCATCCACAAGAACAAGGCAGCGCGTCACAAGAGCCGTCTGTCCGGTGCGATCAAGGCGATGGGCGCCGCGGCCTGAGTTCCGCAGCCTGACCCGCCGGCGGCCATCCAGGCCGCAGCAATAAAAAAGCCGACCCGATGGTCGGCTTTTTTATTGCCTGTGTCTTGCGGGCACTGACAATGGGCAATGCTGCTTCGTCGTCGGTGCTGACGCCTGGCGGACGTATTCCGGAAGGCGTCCGCCAGGCGTCCGGATCGCCCAAGAACGGGGATTCAGATCTCTGCGGCGCCGGTCTCGTAGTCCACACGCAGATCGTTGTCGCGCGCGAAATGCATCAGGAAGTTGTAGGCAAGCGGTTCGAGTTCGTACAGGCGGGCATCGACAAATACGCACTTCTCGCCGGTGATCCAGCAACCGGGGCGCACGTACGGTGAGTAGCGCATCTTGCGCTGGCTGCCGAACGAGGACATGACGCCGCACAGGCGGTCGGACCAGTCGCTTGGGCGGAAGGTGCGGCCCTTGCTCGTGGCACCGATGATCGTGAAGCTGCGCGCGCGGCGCGGGTCGTCCACCTGTTTGCGCACCAGGCTGTCGTTGGCGGGCGGTAGAGGAGGGGCTGCGGCGTCGCCGTCGTGTACATGCGGAATCGCGCTCATGTTCGGGTCTGTGGCCTCCGGCAGTTCTGTGTTCGGTCCGGCTGCGTCGCACCTGGCAGGTGGCGCGGCTGCAGCCGGGGTGGTGCTTCGCTCAGTTATAGAGGTAAAACAGGGCTCTTTTTTATCTTTAAAAACAAGGTTTAGCTGTTGTAAAGCTAATGTTCTGTTTCTATACTCGCGCTATCCCTATGAGGAGACGGCGCTTTATGCTCAATTCCAGCCTCAGATCCAGGCAGTCCACAGTACTTGGCAGTGTGTCGTCTCCGGCGCCTCGGGCTCAGATGGCCCGATTCGGTTTCAGGATCCGTACGCGAGGCGGCGTGCTGATCGACAACCTGTCCATACCCGGCGCGAGTGCCGAAGAGGCCGAACGCAAGTTGCGACAGATCTATATGGGCTGCTCGGTGCTAGCACGCTTTGTGCCAGACCCGCAGATCGGGCCCGGTGCCGCCCGCAGGGTCGGCTAAGTCCCTGCCGCAACGGATGTTCGCTGCCCGGTACGGGCTGGGGGGCGGGCGACCGCACTGCTGCGTCGTCTGCCGAGCGAGGTGACAATGTGCGCCGCAACATGAGCGGCGCCTGCTACACAGCGCGCGGGCTTTGAACTAAAATCGTTCTCTCATCAAGCACGGCGGCGCGAGCCGCCGTGCTTTTTTCGTTTTCCGCATCACGCCGCCAGCAGGCGTGCCGTCGATGCGGCAGCAGGGTCACGGAGCTGTTTCGATGACGCATCTGATGAATACCTACGGCCGCCAGCCGGTCGCCTTCACCCACGGCAAGGGCGTACGGCTGTATGACGAGAACGGTCGCGAGTACCTGGACGCGATGGCCGGTGTTGCCGTGAATACGCTGGGCCACGGTCATCCCGATCTGGTTCAGGCGGTGTCGCGGCAGGCGGCGGAAATGATCCACTGCTCCAATCTGTACCGCGTGCTGGCACAGGAAAAGCTGTCGGACCGTCTGGCCGAACTGTCCGGCATGGACGAAGTGTTCTTCTGCAATTCCGGTTGTGAAGCCAACGAGGCGGCGATCAAGCTCGCCCGTCTGTACGGCCATCAGCGCGGCGTCGAACTGCCGGGCATCATCGTGATGGAGCACGCCTTCCACGGCCGCACGCTGGCCACGTTGTCGGCCACCGGCAACCGTAAGGTGCAAGCCGGTTTCGAGCCGCTGACGCCGGGCTTCCACCGGGTGCCTTTCAGCGACATCGCCGCGGTGCGCGCGATCGCCGAACACACGCGCAACATCGTCGCCGTGCTGTTCGAGCCGGTGCAGGGCGAGGGCGGTATCCACGCCGCCGATCTGGCCTACATGCGCGAACTGCGGCAACTGTGCGACCAGCATCAGTGGCTGTTCATGGTCGACGAGGTGCAGTGCGGCATCGGTCGTACCGGCAGCTGGTTTGCCTTCCAGCACGCCGGTATCGAGCCGGACGTGATGACGCTGGCCAAGGGTCTCGGCTCGGGCGTGCCGATCGGCGCTTGCCTGGCGCGCGGGCCGGCCGCCGGTGTTTTCAAACCTGGCACTCATGGTTCGACCTTCGGTGGCAATCCCCTGGCCTGCGCCGCCGCGCTGACCACGCTCGACGTCGTCGCGCGCGACGATCTGCGGGGCAATGCCGTGCGTCAGGGCGACGCGATCCGCGCCGGCTTCCGTGATGCGCTGAAGGATGTGGCGGGCGTGAAGGACATCCGCGGTGCCGGCATGATGATAGGCATCGAACTCGACCGCCCCTGCGGCGCGCTGGTCGGTCAGGCACTCGAAGCGGGTCTGCTGATCAACGTCACGGCCGACAGCACGATACGTCTGGTGCCGCCGCTGGTCTTCAACGACGCCGACAGCCGCGAGCTGGTCGACCGGTTGTCGCCGATCATCCGCAACTTCCTCGCGGGCGCCCAGCTCGCCGCATGAAATGACTGAACCCAGACACTTTCTGCAACTGAAGGATCTGACGCGCGAAGAGCTCGACTACGTGTTCGCGCGCACCCGCTGGATCAAGGACAAGTTCAAGCGCTACGAACAGTACTGGCCGCTGCAGGACCGCACGCTGGTCATGATCTTCGAGAAGCAAAGCACACGCACGCGCCTGTCCTTCGAAGCCGGCATGCACCAGATGGGCGGCAGCGCGATCTACCTGAACACGCGCGACTCCCAGCTCGGCCGCGGCGAGCCGGTCGAGGACGCGGCCCAGGTCATTTCGCGCATGTGCGACGTGGTCATGATCCGCACCTTCGAACAGACCATCATCGAGCGCTTCGCGGCGAACTCTCGCGTGCCGGTGATCAACGGCCTGACCAACGAATATCACCCCTGCCAGGTGCTGGCCGACATCTACACCTGGATCGAGCACCGCGGCGACATCTCCGGCCGTACCGTGGCGTGGATCGGCGATTCGAACAATATGTGCCACACCTGGATGCAGGCGGCCGAAATCTTCGATTTCAAGCTGAACATTTCGACCCCGCCGGGCTACGAGGTCGAGCCGGAAAAGGTGGGCGTGGCCGGCAGTCACCACGAGTGCTTCGCCGACCCGATGGACGCCGCGCGCGGTGCCGATCTGGTCACCACCGACGTGTGGACCTCGATGGGCTGGGAAGCGGAGAACGAAGCACGTTGTGCCGCTTTCGCCGACTGGCAGGTCGATGCCGACATGATGAAGGTGGCCAAGGCCGACTCACTGTTCATGCACTGCCTGCCGGCGCATCGCGGCGAGGAGGTGAGTGCGGAGGTGATCGACGGCCCGCACTCGGTGGTGTGGGACGAAGCCGAAAACCGCCTGCACGCGCAGAAGGCGCTGATGGAATTCCTGCTGCTCGGACGCGTGTCCGGCAGCTGAACCGACGACTCTTATTGAAAGACGAGCAACGATGAGCGACATCAAGAAAGTGGTCCTCGCCTATTCGGGCGGCCTGGACACCTCGGTCATCCTGAAGTGGCTGCAGGATGTGTATCAGTGCGAAATCGTCACCTTCACCGCCGACCTCGGCCAGGGTGAGGAACTCGAACCGGCGCGTGCCAAGGCGATCAAGCTGGGCATCAAGCCGGAGAACATCTACATCGACGATCTGCGCGAGGAGTTTGTGCGCGATTTCGTGTTCCCGATGTTCCGCGCCAATACGATCTACGAAGGCGAATACCTGCTCGGCACCTCGATCGCGCGTCCGCTGATCGCCAAGCGCCTGATCGATATCGCGCGAGAAACCGGCGCCAACGCCATTTCGCACGGCGCCACCGGCAAGGGCAACGACCAGGTCCGCTTCGAACTGGGCGCCTATGCGCTGATGCCGAACGTGAAGGTGATTGCGCCGTGGCGTGAGTGGGATCTGCTGTCGCGCGAAAAGCTGCTGGCCTATGCCGAGAAGCACGGCATCCCGATCGAGATGAAGCACAAGCAGGGTGGCTCGCCCTACTCGATGGACGCCAACCTGCTGCACATCAGCTACGAAGGCCGTCACCTCGAAGATCCGTCGGCCGAAGCCGAGGAATCGATGTGGCGCTGGACGGTGTCGCCGGAAGCGGCGCCGGACGCCGCCGAATACCTCGACCTCGAATTCGAGCGCGGCGACCTGGTCAGCATCAACGGCACCCGCATGCCGGCACACGAACTGCTGGCCACGCTGAACAAGATCGGCGGCAAGCACGGCATCGGCCGTCTCGATCTGGTGGAGAACCGCTACGTCGGCATGAAGTCGCGCGGCTGCTACGAAACGCCGGGCGGCACCATCCTGCTGCGCGCGCACCGCGCCATCGAGTCGATCACTCTGGACCGCGAAGTCGCCCACCTGAAGGACGACCTGATGCCGCGCTACGCCAGCATCATCTACACCGGCTACTGGTGGAGTCCGGAGCGCCGCGCGCTGCAGGCGCTGATCGACCACACGCAACAGACGGTCAATGGCTGGGTGCGGCTCAAGCTGTACAAGGGCAACGTCATCGTCGTCGCCCGCGATTCGAAGACCGACTCGCTGTTCGACCCGACCATCGCCACCTTCGAGGACGATGCCGGCGCCTACGACCAGAAGGATGCGGCCGGTTTCATCAAGCTCAACGCACTGCGCATGCGTATCGCCGCCAACGCCGCGATCAAGCGCGGCAAGTAATCACAACAGGAAAAGAACATGTCCCAGTTCGACAACATCAGCGTCGTCAAGAAAGCCAACGTGTATTTCGACGGCAAGTGCGTCAGCCACAGCATCCAGTTTGCCGATGGCACCAAGAAGTCGGTCGGCGTCATCCTGCCGGCCACGCTCACCTTCAATACCGGCGCGCCGGAAATCATGGAAGGCGTGGCGGGAAGCTGCCGCGTGCGCCTGAAGGGGGAGACGGAATGGAAGACCTATGGTGCCGGTGAGTCCTACAACGTGCCGGGCAATTCGTCCTTCGACATCGAAGTGAGCGGCGAGCCCTACCACTACGTCTGCCATTTCGGCTGATCCGCATCACCGGGCGCCGCTTGGCGCCCGCTCGCAGCACACGAGGTTTTCAGCATGCCGTCCTTCGACATCAGTTCCGAAATCGACATGGTCGAACTGCGCAACGCGGTCGACCAGGCGAACAAGGAAATCACCAACCGCTTCGACTTCAAGGGTTCGGACGCGCGCGTGGAGCAGGGCGACAAGCTGCTCACACTGTTCGCCGACGACGACTTCAAGCTCGACCAGGTCTATGACGTGCTGCTGGGCAAGTTCGCCAAGCGCGGTATCGACGTGCGCTCGGTCGAGCGCGGCGACGCGCAGAAGATCAGCGGCAACAAGATGAAGCAGGAACTGAAGCTCAAGGTGGGTATCGAGAGCGAATCCGCCAAGAAGATCGTGCGCATCCTGAAGGACAGCAAGCTAAAGGTGCAGGGCAGCATCCAGGGCGAGGAAGTGCGCGTCACCGGTGCCAAGCGCGACGTGCTGCAGGAGGCGATCGCGCTGCTGCGCAAGCAGGTGACCGACATCCCGCTGCAGTTCGGCAATTTCCGCGACTGAGCGCCGATTCAGGCGCTGCCGCTACCGCTCCCCGCGATAGCGGCCTGTTTCCCTGGTTCAGTCCTTCAGACCTTTGACCCACTTCGCGTAGGCGGTTTCCGCCACCGCATACAGCGCCGCGATGCGCGCTTCCAGGTCGCGCTGGATGTCCGCCGGCTGCTGCACCGTCGGCTGGGCCGCGGCCTCGGCGATCTCGTCGGCGCCGCCGGTACACCACGACTTCACCAGATCCTCGGTCATTTCGATGTGGCACTGCATTGCCAGATGCTTGCCCATGGCCCATGCCTGGTTGTCGCAGCCGGCAGAGGCCAGCACACGGGTGGCGCCGGTCGGCACGGTAAATGTTTCACCGTGCCAGTGGAAGGACGGAAAGCGTGCCCGGTCGCCGAACCATTCGGCCGCTGCCGGGTCGGTGGCATGGACGTCCAGCCAGCCTATCTCCTTGCAGCGATTGGCGCCGACGGTGCCGCCAAGCGCCTTCGACATGAGCTGGCCGCCCAGGCAGTGGCCGATCACCGGAATGTCGGCGGCGACCGCCTTGCGGATCAGTTCGAGCACCGGCGGAATCCACGGCAGCGGATCGTTCACGCTCATCGGCCCGCCCATGAAGCACAGGCCGGCGAAGGCCGACGGATCGGTCGGCACCGGATCGCCGCAATCCATCGCGAACAGGCGGATTTCACGGCCCAGGCCGTTGATATATGTAGCAAAATGACCAGGTCCTTCGGTCGGACTGTGACGGAACACTGCAATGGGTTTCATCGAAACACCTCCTCGCCGCATTCTAGCCACGCTTGCGCTCGCCGTCCTGGCTGCGGCAAGCGGCGCGCAGGCCGCCGACGTGTCGCTGGCCGGCGTTTTCGGCGGCAAGGCGGTTCTGGTGATCGACGGCGGCGCGCCGCGCACGCTGGCACCGGGTGCCCGTTCGCCGGAAGGTGTGAAGCTGCTGTCGGTCGAGGGCGACCGTGCCTGGGTCGACATCGACGGCCGGCGCGTGCAGCTGCGCATCGGCGAGAACGTGGCGTCGCAGCGCAGTGCCGAAACGTCGGCCTCGGTCATCCACCTGAACGCGGATCAGCAGGGACACTTCTCCGCCGACGGGGCGATCAATGGCGTGCCAATGAAATTCCTGCTCGATACCGGCGCTACCGTGATCGCGATGGACCGCAAGCAGGCGCGCCGTGCCGGCGTCGATCTGTCCCGTGCCGAAGCGATGCGGGTGCAGACCGCCAATGGCGTGGTCCGCGCCTGGCGCGTCCGGCTGGCCAGCGTGAAGCTGGGCAGCGTTACCCAGGCCAATGTCGAAGCGGCCGTGATGGACGCCGAAATGCCGCAGGTGCTGCTCGGCATGAGTTTCCTGAACCGCATGGACATGCAGCGCAACGGACAGGTCATGACCCTGAGGCAGCGCTTCTGATGGACTTTACCGCGCCCGCTGCAGGCTTCGACATCGATCGCCTGCGTGCCCGACTGTCTCTGCCGGTGGCGCAGCCGGACGTGCGCTTCGCTGGTTTCACGCCGGCGGCTGTACTGGTGCCGGTGGTTGTCGGCGGCGTCGAACCGACGCTGCTGCTGACCCGGCGCAGCGCCCATCTGCACGATCACCCGGGCCAGATCGCCTTCCCCGGCGGTCGCGTCGATGCCGGCGACACCTCACCCGAGGCGACTGCACTGCGCGAGGCGCAGGAAGAGATCGGCCTGCCGCCGGAGCAGGTCGAACTGATCGGCCGCCTGCCGGATTACTACATCACTGCCAGCGGCTTTCGCGTCACCCCGGTGGTCGGTCTGCTGCGCGGGCCGCTGCAACTGCGGCTGGATACCTTCGAGGTGGCCGAGGCTTTCGAGACGCCGCTGTCCTTCCTGCTCGATCCGGCCAACCGCAGGCGTGGCCGTATCGAACACCAGGGCATCACCCGCGAATTCTGGGCCATGCCCTGGCAGGGCTACGACATCTGGGGCGCCACTGCCGGCATGATCGTCAGCTTCGCCGAGCACCTGCTGAAGGACTGACGCTGCCGGGGGGCATGACGGTCACCCGGCTGACCGGCCGGCTACCCGACCCGCCGGGTTCGACAGGATGGTGGCTTGCAAGGCTCCCGCAAGCTTCACTGTGATATCGTCCGGGTGCTCGTAAGGCGATAACGCATCACATGACCTGGCTGTCTCTTTTCGTCGCACTGCTGATCGAGCAGTACAAACCGCTTTCCTATGAGCGCGTCGTCGCAGGCCCTCTTGCCCGCTATGCGGCCTGGTTCGAACAGCGCCTGAACGCTGGCGAGGCGCGCCATGGCGTGGTCGCGTGGTCGCTGGCCGTCGGCCTGCCGGTGGCGGCCGTCTGGTTCCTCTATCTGTTCCTCGTATGGATCAACCCGGTGCTCGGCTGGGTGCTCAATGTCATCGTGCTCTACGTGACCATGGGCTTTCGCCAGTTCAGCCATCATTTCGAGGCCACTGCCGACGCACTGCGTGCCGGTGACACCGACACCGCGCGGCGCGAACTGGGCAACTGGCTGTCGCGCAACACCGACCGGATGAAGCAGGAGGAGATCGCCCGCCTGGCGATCGAGCAGGGCCTGCTGGCGGCGCATCGCCATGTGTTCGCACCGCTGGCACTGTTTGCGCTGCTGCCGGGGCCGACCGGCCCCTTGCTCTATCGCCTGACCGAACGCCTGTCTTGGTCGTGGGCTCGGCGCGAAAACATCGAATTCGGTGCCTTCGGCCGCTTCGCGCGGAACATGTACGAATGGCTGGATTTCATCCCTGTGCGCATGACTGCCGCGACCTTCGCCATTGTTGGCGACTTCGAGGACGCCGTGCATTGCTGGCGCACACAGGCCGCAAAATGGCCTGAGCAGGCGGCGGGCATTCTGCTCGCCAGCGGCGGCGGGGCGCTCGGCGTGAAGCTCGGCGCACCGCTGTTCGAACTCGGCGAAGTCGCGGACCGGCCCGAACTGGGCATGGGCGACGACGCCGATGTTGATCTCATGCAAAGCGCGATCGGCCTTGTTTGGCGCACACTTATATTTTGTCTTCTTTTGCTCGGCCTGCTCACGCTGGCTGGCTATGTCGGTAGCTGATTTCAACGGAGGTGGTACTGATGGCTGACAAGAGAGAAGTGGTGATCGTAGGTGCTGCACGTACGCCGATCGGCGCATATGGTGGTTCGCTGAAGGATTTCACGGCCTGCGATCTGGGCGCGCACGTGGTCAAGGCCGCCTTCGCGCGCGCCGGCGTCGATGCGAAGGAAGCGCAGCATCTGGTGCTGGGCAACGTGATCCACACCGAAGCACGTGACATGTACGTGTCACGTGTCGTGGCGATCAACGGCGGCATGTCGAAGGAATCGTGCGCCATGGGCGTGAACCGCCTGTGCGGCTCCGGCTTCCAGGCCGTCGTGTCGGCGGCCAACGCGATCCAGCTTGGCGATGCCGACTGCGCAGTCGGCGGTGGCGTCGAAACGATGAGCCGTGGCGGCTACCTGATGCCGGCGGCCCGCTGGGGCGCCCGCATGAACGACACCAAGATGATCGACATGATGGTCGGCGCGCTGACCGATCCGTTCGACACGGTGCACATGGGCATCACCGCGGAAAACATCGCCAGCCAGTTCGGCTTCAACCGCGAGGAGCAGGACGCCTTCGCCGTCGCCTCGCACCAGAAGGCCGCGGCCGCGACCGACGCCGGCCACTTCAAGTCGCAGATCGCGCCGCTGGAAGTGGTGACCAAGAAGGGCACCACCGTCATCGACACCGACGAGCACTTCCGCCGCGACGCGTCGCTCGAAGGCATGGCCAAGCTGCGCCCGGTGTTCAAGAAGGACGGTTCGGTCACCGCTGGCAATGCTTCGGGCATCAATGACGGCGCCGCTGCCATCGTCATGATGGAAGCCGGTGCGGCCGCCCGCGCCGGCGCCAAGCCGCTGGCCCGTCTGGTGTCCTACGCCGTTGCCGGCGTCGATCCCACCATCATGGGCACCGGCCCGATCCCGGCCGTCAAGCTGGCGCTGCAGCGCGCCGGCCTGAAGGCGTCTGACCTCGACGTGATCGAATCGAACGAAGCCTTCGCCGTCCAGGCCATGTGCTGCACGCGCGAACTGGGTCTGGACCCGGCCAAGGTGAACCCGAACGGCGGTGCCGTCGGTCTGGGTCACCCGGTCGGTGCGACGGGCGCCATCCTGACCGTCAAGTGCCTGTATGAACTGCAGCGCACCGGTGGTCGCTACGGCCTGATCACCATGTGTATCGGCGGTGGCCAAGGCATTGCGGGCATCATCGAACGCATCTGATCGCCGCTCCACCGGTCTGAAAAAACGCCCCGCCCAGTGCGGGGCGTTTTCGTTTCCGCCCCTTGCACCACATGAATCCGGGCTCCGCACCCGCTTGGTGCGTAAAACCCTTCAAAGCGGAAGGTTTCCAGTCCTGGCGCCGTTTTCCGGCATGGCACATTTTTCGCTGAATGCAGGTACGCGCCAAACAATCACACGAGACAACCCGATCATGGCCAACCCGTCCTCGATCTATGACGAAATGAACGGCGCCGACGGCACGGTGCGCGCTCATTACGCTGGCTACCAGAAGTGGCTGGCGGAAACACCGCCGGAGCGCATCGCGCAAAAGCGTGCCGAAGCGGATCTGGTGTTCCACCGGGTCGGCATCACCTTCGCGGTCTACGGCGAGGAGGAGGGCAAGGAGCGCCTGATTCCGTTCGACGTCGTGCCGCGCATCATCCCCGCCCAGGAATGGAAGCAGCTGGCCGCCGGCCTGCGCCAGCGCGTGAAGGCGCTGAACATGTTCCTGCACGACGTCTACCACGACCAGGAAATCATCAAGGCCGGCAAGATTCCGGCCGAGCAGGTGCTCTCCAACAGCCAGTACCGCCCGGAAATGCAGGGCGTGGACGTCCCGGGCGGCATCTACGCCCACATTGCCGGTGTCGATGTCGTGCGCGCCGGGGCCGGCGAGTTCTACGTGCTGGAAGACAATCTGCGCGTGCCGTCTGGCGTGTCCTACATGCTGGAAGACCGGCGCATGATGATGCGGCTGTTCCCGGAACTGTTCTCGCGCTACCGCGTGGCGCCGGTCGAGCACTACCCCGACATGCTGCTGAGCAATCTGCGTGCGGTCGCACCGGCCGGCGTGCTCGATCCGACAGTCATCGTGCTGACGCCCGGCGCCTACAACTCGGCCTACTTCGAACACGCCTTCCTCGCCCAGCAGATGGGCGTCGAACTGGTCGAGGGCCAGGATCTGTTCGTGCGCGACGAGCACCTGTACATGCGCACCACCCAGGGACCGCAGCGCGTCGATGTGATCTACCGGCGCATCGACGACGACTTCCTCGACCCGCTCGCCTTCCGCGCCGATTCCATGCTGGGCGTGCCGGGTCTGCTGCAGGTCTATCGCGCCGGCCACGTGACGCTGGCGAACGCGATCGGCACCGGAGTGGCGGACGACAAGTCCATCTATCCCTACGTGCCGGACATGATCCGCTTCTATCTGGACGAAGAGCCGCTGCTGAACAACGTGCCGACGTACATGTGTCGCAAGAAGGAGGATCTGGCCTACGTGCTGGCCCACCTCGACGAACTGGTGGTCAAGGAAACGCACGGCGCTGGCGGCTACGGCATGCTGATCGGGCCGCGCGCCTCGAAGGAAGAGATCGAGCGCTTCCGGCAGCTGCTGACCGAGACACCCGAGCGCTACATCGCGCAGCCCACGCTGTCGCTGTCGGCCTGCCCGACCTTCGTCGACGCCGGCATCGCGCCGCGCCATATCGACCTGCGCCCCTTCGTGCTGTCCGGCAAGGACATCAACATGGTGCCCGGCGGTCTGACCCGGGTCGCGCTGCGTGAGGGTTCCCTGGTGGTGAATTCGTCGCAGGGCGGCGGCACCAAGGACACCTGGGTTCTGGAGATCTGAGTATGGATACCCCCACGCTCACTTCGTTCGCTGCCCCCCGAGGGGGCTGCGCTCGCCCTTGGGGCGGCCCTGCGGGCGGCGCGACCGCTTCGTTCATCGACCCCGCCGATCACAGGATGATGCTCCCATGCTGAGCCGAACCGCAGACCACCTGTACTGGATGGCGCGCTACATCGAGCGCGCCGAGAACGTTGCCCGCATGCTGGACGTGAATTACCGCATGTCCATGGTGCCGCAGGCCGATGGCGGCATCGACGCCGGCTGGGGCGCTACGCTGTCGATCACCGGCCTGGAGGACGCCTTCCGCGCCAAGTACCCGGCGGCGACGATGGAATCGGTGCTCGAATTCATGGTGTTCGACGGCAGCAATCCGTCGTCCATCATGAGCTGCCTGCGCATGGCGCGCGAGAACGCGCATGCGGTGCGCGGCACCATCACGTCGGAGATGTGGGAAACCACCAACGACACCTGGCTCAAGATGCGCGACTACCCGCGCTGGAAACTGTCGGGCAGCGAGATCGGCGAATTCTTCGAGTGGGTGAAATTCCGTTCGCATCTTTCGCGCGGCGTCACGCTGGGCACCATGCTGCGCGACGAAGCCTTTCACTTCATCCGCCTCGGCACCTTCCTCGAACGGGCCGACGCGACCGCGCGCTTCATCGACGTGAAGTACCACATGCTGGTCGACGGCAAGGCGCCGCCCGACGCGGCCGCCGACTACTACCAGTGGAGCGCGCTGCTGCGTTCGGTGTCGGCCTTCGAGGTGTATCGCAAGGTGTACCGCGACCTGATCACGCCGGTGAAGGTGACCGAACTGCTGATCCTGAACGACCAGATGCCGCGCTCGCTGCGCACCAGCATGGTCGAGGTGTACGAAAACCTGCTTGCGGTGTCGAACTATCGCTCGAAGGAAACCCAGCGCCGTGCCGGCGAACTGCAGGCCAGCCTGAAGTTCGGCCGCATCGAGGACGTGTTCGCGCGCGGGCTGCACGAGTACCTGACGCAGTTCATCGTGCGCGTGAACGACCTCGGCAACCGCATTTCAAACGATTTCCTGGTTCCGATGTCATCCAGTTGAAGGAGATCGCCATGCTGCTCGATATCCGTCACGAAACCACGCTGCAGTACGCCAGCCCGGTCAACTACAGCATCCAGCAGTTGCGGCTCACGCCGCGCGAGGACTCGACCCAGCGCCCGCTGAACTGGCGCGTGCAGGCGCCGGGCAGCGCGCGCCGCTCGGTCGACGCGCACGGCAACATCGGTCACCTGCTGACGCTGGACCGGCCGCACAGCGAGCTGTCCATCGTCGTCAGCGGCACCGTGCGGCTGACCGACGCCGACGCCTGGATGCCGCGCGACAGCGGCACGCTGTCGCCGCTGTCCTATCTGGCCGGCACACGGCTGACCGAGGCGGACGAACAGGCGCACGCGATGGCCGCCAGCCATCTGCGGGCGCGGCGCGACACGGTGGGCGAACTGCTGGACCTCAGCGGCGCGGTCTGTGGCGCGGTGCGTCACCAGCCGGACTGCCTGCCGCCGGGTGGCGCCTCGATCGCGCTGGACGCCGGCTTTGGCTGCAGCGCCGACATCGCGCATGCCTTCATCGCCTGCTGCCGCGCGGCCGGGTTGCCGGCACGCTACGTGAGCGGCTACCTGATCGACGCCGCCGGCGATTGGGCGGCACCACATGCGTGGGTCGATGTCTGGCTGGCCAGCGGGCCGGCGCCCGGCGGCGAAGCCGGCTGGGTCAGCGTCGATGTGCTCGAACGCGCGCTGGCAGGCCACGGCTACTGCAGGCTGGCGGTCGGGCGCGACCATCTCGATGCCTGCCCAGTGCGCATGGCCGGCGGCGAGGCGGTCACGCGCACGCTGACCCGGGTGTCCATCCACACCCACTGACGCACCGCCGCACCGGGCAGCGCGCGCGCTGTCCGTCTAACATTCAACTTTTCCCTGACGGAAATCCGCCATGACCTACTGCGTGGGCATGCTGCTCGACGCCGGGCTTGTATGCCTGTCCGATTCGCGCACCAATGCCGGTGTCGATCACATCAACACCTTCCGCAAGATGAATCTGTTCGAGCGCCCGGGCGAGCGCGTGCTGGTGCTGATGAGCGCCGGCAACCTCGCGCTGACGCAGACGCTGGTGAGCCTGCTGCGCGAGCGCCTCGCCACCGACGGGCCCAACCTCTACACGGTGTCGAACATGTTCGAGGCGGCGCGCCACGTCGGCGACTGCCTGCGCGAGGTGCACGCGCGCGACGGCGAGGCGCTGAAGGAATTCGGCATCGAGTTCAACGCCAGCCTCATCCTCGGCGGTCAGATACTGGGCGAGGAGCCGCGCCTGTTCCAGATCTACGCTGCCGGCAACTTCATCGAGGCGACGCGCGACACGCCTTACTTCCAGATCGGCGAAGCGAAATACGGCAAGCCCATCATCGACCGCGTCATCCGCCCGGAAACCACGCTGGACGAGGCGGCAAAGTGCGCGTTGATCTCGATGGATTCAACCATCCGCTCCAACCTGTCGGTCGGTCTTCCGCTGGACCTGCTGGTGCTGCGCACCGGCGCGCTGAAGGTGTGCTCGCACACCCGCATAGACGCCGAGAACGCCTACTTCGAAATGATCCGCACCCGCTGGGGCGAAAGCCTGCGCGAAGCTTTCCATGCGCTGCCGTCGCCGGACTGGATTCCGCTCGCCTGAACGGGCTGCCGCCGGCGCGGGAGCGTTGTGCAGCGCAAATATCGGTCAAGTCGAGCCTGCAAGCTAAAGGTTCCCCCACAATGCGCCGTTCACCGGAAACCCTGTCGGCGCCCGTGACCTGATGCTTTCGACCTTTCGTTCGCTGCACCGCCCGCTTCTGTCGCGTTTCACCCGTCTGCTGTGCTTCGTCGCGCTCGCCCTGTTCGCCGCGACGGTCAGGGCGCAGGCCGGCGAGCTGCCGTCGGTTGCAATGCACTACGGTGCCGATGCCCCGCTGACGGCGATGAAGGCCTTCGATATCGCCGTGGTCGAACCCGACCATGGTTTCGACCCGGTCGCCTACCGCGGGCAGGGGCGCTCCGAACTGTTCGCCTACGTGAGCGTGGGCGAGGTGCATCCGACCCGCCCTTACGCGGCACGTATTCCGGAAGCCTGGCGCATCGGTCGCAATCCGGCCTGGAAATCCCTCGTGATCGACCAAGCGCAGAGTGCGTGGCCGGCCTTCTTCGCCGAACAGGTGATCGCCCCGCTGTGGGCGCGTGGCTATCGCGGCTTCTTTCTCGACACGCTGGATTCCTACCATCTGGTCAATGGCGTCGATGTCGTCGCCCAGCAGCAGGGCATGGTGGCCGTGGTGCGGCAGTTGCGCAGCCGCTTTCCCGGTATCCGGCTCATCTTCAACCGCGGTTTCGAACTGCTGCCCGACCTGCGCAGCGAGGTCTATGCGGTCGCCGCCGAATCGCTGTACCGCGGCTGGGACGCGAAGAAGAAGCGCTATGTCGAGGTCGGGCAGGCCGACCGCGACTGGCTGCTCGGACAACTGCTCGCGGCGCGCGACAAGTATGGCGTGACGGCGATCGCCATCGACTACGTGGCCCCGGCGGCGCGCGAACTGGCGCGCGATACGGCGCGACGCATCCACGCGCACGGCATCGTGCCCTACGTGACCGACGGCGATCTGCGTCACCTCGGCGTCGGCCTGGTCGAGGTGCTGCCGCGCAAGATCCTGTTCCTGTACAACAGCCGCGAGGCGGCGCGCGTCAACGTGTCCAGCGCACACCGCTACGCCGAGATGCCGGTCAATCACCTCGGTTACGCCGCGGACTACGTCGATGTGAACCAGCCGCTGCCGGACACCGTGCCGGCCGCGGAGTACGCGGGGGTCGTGAGCTGGTTCGACGGTTATGTCCCGCCCGCGCGCGCGACCGTGCTGGCACGCTGGATGGCGGCGCGCATCGCCGAGGGCACCCGTCTGGCGGTGTTCGGCTCCTTCGGTTTCGAGCCGGCGGGCGATTTCCTGCGCGAGGCCGGCCTGGCCTCCGTTGCGCCGGGGCGCGGCCGGCTCGACATCGCGTCGGCCGATCCGTCGATCGGTTTCGAATCACCGCCGATTCCGGAGCGCGGACGACTGGAACGGATACGCGTCAATGTCGATGCGGCACGGAGGCTGCTGACCGTGTCGGACGCCGACGGCAAGCGCTACGACGCGGTGGCGCAGATGCCCTGGGGCGGCTTTGCGCTGCATCCCTTCGCCATCCGCGTGCTGCCGCTGGAGGAGGCGCAGACGCGCTGGATCGTCGAACCCTTCGCCTTCATCCGCGATGCGCTCGCGCTGCCGCCGCTGCCGGTACCCGACACCACTACGCTCAGCGGGCGCCGCATGTTCTTCGCCCACATCGACGGCGACGGCTTCGCCTCTCGCGCGGAAATGAAGGGCCGTCGGCTGGCCGCCGAGGTGCTGCTCGATGACGTGCTGAAGCGCTACACCGTGCCGCACGCGATGTCGGTGATCGAGATCGAAACCAGCGCACAGGGGCCGTACGCGAAGGATTCGGCCGAGATGGAGGCGGTCGCGCGCCGCATGTTCGCGCTGCCGCACGTCGAGATCGCGTCGCACAGCTATACCCATCCGTTCTACTGGGACAGCGTCGAGCGCGGCGAGGCGAAGCGGGCCCTGCAGGGGTATTCGCTCGCGCCCGAGGGCTACGTGCCGTCGCTGGAGCGCGAAATCGCCGGCTCGGTCGACTACATCCGCAGTCGCCTCGCACCGCCCGGCAAGCCGGTCGGCCTGATGCTGTGGACCGGTGACGCCGCGCCGACCGAGGCCGCGCTGGACATGGTCGAGCGCCTCGGCATGGTGCAGATGAATGGCGGCTATACGGTGGCGAGCCGCCTCTATCCCAGCCTCGCCGCCGTGTCGGCACTCGGCACCTGGCAGGGCAGGCGCTTTCACGTTCATGCGCCGATCATGAACGAGAACGTCTACACCAATCTGTGGACTGGCCCGTTCTACGGTTTCGAGCGCGTCACCGAAACCTTCGATTTCACCGACAGGCCGCGCCGGCTCAAGCCAATCAACATCTACTATCACACCTATTCGGCGAGCAAACAGGCGGCGCTGGAAGCGCTGCACAAAGTGTACCGGCACGCGCTCGCGCAGCCGGTGCATCCGGTCTATCCGAGCGAATACGTGCGCATCGCGATGAACTTCAACGATGTGGTGCTGGCGCGCACGCTGGATGGCGAGCGTTACCGGGTACGCAACGCGCACCACCTGCGCACGCTGCGCCTGCCGCGCGAACTGGGCGTGCCCGACCTGCCGGCGTCGCCGGGCGTGGGCGGCTTCCGCGACGGTGGCGAGGGGCGTTACGTGCACCTCACCGCGGACGAGGCCGAACTGCGTCTTGCCGCGGTCGATCCGCACCTGCCGATGCTGGCCGACGCCAATGCCCGCGTGCTGTCGGCGACGCGCGACGGCGAGCGTTACCGCTTCGAACTGCGCGCCCACGTGCCGCTCGAATTCGCACTGGCGAACGCCGAGCGTTGCAGCGTTTCCGCCGACGGCCGCGCACTCGCCGCGCAGCGCCGCGACGGCGCGCTGACCCACTACCGACTGAGCGCCCATGCTGCGACGATCGAGCTACGCTGCCGCCTCGCTTGAGCGACCGCGCCTGGTTGCACCGCACGTGCTGCTCGGCATCGGTGCGCTGGTCGGCGTGCTGCTGGTGCTGCTCTATCCCTATCAGGCGCTGGTGCAATACACGATCAACGCCACGCGCGGCGACACGCTCACCGTCGTCTATCTGCGCAACCTGCTGCGCACCGATCCGCGGAACCCGGAACTGCGGCTGGCGCTGGTGCGGCAGTCGCTGGCGCGGCGCGACTACGAACAGGCGCGTGCCGATCTGGCGCCACTGCTGGCGAGCGACATCGATCGCGACACGCTGACCGAAGCGCGCTGGGTCGACTGGACGCTTTACGAGAGTGAGCTGCTGTCGACGGCGCCGTGGTCGTCGCGCCACGTCGAGCTTGAGGCGCAGCTGCCGCAGCGCCTGCGCGATGCGGTGGCGATCGACGGCCTCAACGAAATCAACCGGATGTCGCTGGTGCAACGCGCACTGTCGCGCGGGCAGGCGCTGCTGGCGCTGGACCTGATCGCCACCTTCCAGCGCGACGGCAGCGCAGTCGATCCGCGCCTGTACGGCCAGGCGGCGGCGGAACTGCTGGGGCAGGGCGAGTACGAGGGCGCGGCGCGCATGCTGCTGCTGCAGCGCAGCCGCGAGCCGGACGCCGCGGTCCGTCGCCAGCTTTTCCAGCAGGCGCTGCGCACGCTGCAGTCGGGCAATCTGCTCGATCTCGCGCTCGACACGGCAGAGCGCGAGATCGGTGAACTGGCGGACGACACCGAGGTGCTCTACTACCTGGTCAAGCTGGCGCGCGCCGCCAACCGTCCGGACGCGGCCGCCCGCTACGCGAAGCAGATGCTGAAGCTGTCGCTGCAGCAGCAGTGGCGCCGGGCCATGCTCGCGCAGGTCGGTTTCGACGCGCAGCCGTGGCGCGTCACCACCGGCGCAGGACCGGACCTGCCCTTCGACGACAAGATCTACACGCTGGGTTACGAAGCCTTTGTCGGCAATCGCCAGCTCGACGACGCGCAGCGCGTGGCCGCCTCGGCGGTGCGTCAGGCGCCGGACGACATGACGTGGCGCGAGCGTCTGGCCACCGTGTCCGAATGGGCCGGCAAGCCGCAGGAGGCGCTGGACCAGTGGCTCGTGCTGGCGCAGCGTACCGGCCGCGAAGACGCCTGGGACGCCGTGCTGCGGCTGGCGCCGGGCCTGCTCGACGACGAGGCGCTGCTGCCTGCGCTGCAGCACCGGCTGCGCCGCACGCCGGGTGACATGCGGCTGCTGGGCGAGATCGTCGCCGCCTACGAAAGGCTGGGTCGGCCGCGTGAGGGCATCGCCTTCCTGCAGAAGATCACCGCCAGCTCGCCCACGCCGCAGGCGCTGAAGGCGCTGGCCGATCTGGCCGAACGTGCCGGCGACATCGACCTCGCGCTGACCACGCTGGCGCGCCTCGATACCGTCGCTGCACCGGAGCCGGCGCGTGCGTCGCGCCGCGCCGCGCTGCTCATCGTGCGCAGTCGCTTCGACGACGCGATGCAGGCACTCGAATCGGCCAAGGTGGTGGCGACCGACGCCGACCGCGATTACTGGCGCCTGTATTCCTCGCTCGCCCTGCTGCTGCAGGACGACGACCGGGCACGCGCTGCGCTCGAACGGGTGACGCGCTTCGAGGACTCGGATGCCTTCGAACTGTCCGACCTGATCGAACTGCTGACCGACGTTGCGCCGCTGGCGGCGGCGCGCGAGGCCGAACGCGGCTGGCGACGCTATGGCGACACGCCGTGGCTGATGCGCACGCTCGATCTCTACGTGTTCGCCGGCCGGCCGCAGGACGTCGGTCGCATCATCGGCGACATGAGCGCCGCACAGCTGGCCGAGGCCGAGCGTGTGCCGGTGTTCCTGCAGATGCGCGCGCAGTGGCATCAGTCGGCGGGGCGTCGCGACCTCGCCTTCGCCGACTTCAGCGCCGCACTGACGCTGGTGCCGGATTCGGCCGACGTGCGCTCGGCGCTGCTGTGGCTGCTGATCGACGGCAACGAAGTGCGCGCGCTGCGCGATCTGCTGCTGCGCAAGGAACAGGCGTGGGCGCAGGACGAAGCGCTGCACGACGCGCTGGCCGCGGCCTGGCAGGCGCTGTCGCGACCGCAGGTGGCGCTCGATCGCTACATGCTGCCGCGCTTCGGCCGCAAGCGCGGCGACTTCCTGTGGATGATGAATGTCGCCGACGCGCTGGAACAGAACCAGGAGCTCGACCGTGCCTGGCGCCTGCGGCAGACGCTGTGGGCACAGGAGCGACCGCGGTTGGGCGAACTGGCCGCCGGCGACATCGGCCAGCTGCAGCGACTGGCACGGGTGCGACTGGCGAGGGCACAGCAGCCGGGCGATGCGTCGCACGCGCTGCTGCGCGAGGTGCTGCGGCTGGACCGCGCTCCGGACGGCCAGTGGTTGCCGGCTGCGCGCGAACTGGCGCTGTCCTGGTTCATCGACCGCGGCGAGTACGACGCGGTGCGCGGCTTCCTGTGGCACCAGTACGGGCGCGCGCTGAACCGGCCGCTGTGGGCCGACATCACCGCCGCGCTCGGGCAGGGCGACGTGGCGGCGGTCGGTGCGCTGCTCGAAACCTGGGACGAGCGCCTGCCGCGCTACGACCGCGTGAACAGCGCGCGCCTGGTCGGCGACCTGCGTCGTGCGCAGACGGCCGCCTTCGACACGATGGATGCCCAGCGCGACGACGCGCCGCTGCATCTGCAACTGTCCGATGCAATGCTCGATTACGCGCACCGCTTCGATCTCGACATCGCGCAGCGCGAACTGGGCGGCATCGACGAGCGACAGGCGAGCGCTACGCTGGACATGGCGATCGCGCCCGATCTGCGGATGAGTCTGGAGTTCGGCTCGATCTCGCGCAGTCGCGGCGACAACACGCAGTTCTCGGCGGTACCGGGAGAGAGCAGTTATCTGCTCGGCAAGCTCGCCTGGATGCACGACGACGGCACCACCCGCATCGCGTTCGGCCAGCGCGACGGCTTCGAAACCATCCACCCCTTTGCCATCGAGCGCGAACAGCGCATCGACAACCGGCTCAGCGCGTCGGCCGGCGTCGGCATCGACATGCCGGCGACCGAGAACCTCGGCCTGCGCGCGGCGGGCATGCGCGACCAGATCGACCTGCGTGCCAGTTACCGCGTGTCGCGCTATGACCGCGTCGGCCTGCAGCTGGGCGGCTACCGCTACCGGGCGCAGAACGGCCTGTCCATCGGCAGCGGCCGTCTGTGGCAGGCCGAGCTGGTGCATTCGATCCGTACCGAACTGCCGGACCTCGAAGTCAGCGCCTATGTCGCCGGCTACCGCTTCAGCCCGTCCGACATCGATCTGGCTGACGCGCGGGCGGTCGAGATCAAGCAGCGCCTGTTCGCCGACAGTGCGGCCGACGCCACCGCGCTGCGTCCGCAGAGCTTCAATCTGCAGGGGCTCAGGCTGACCCACAACATCCGCCTGCTGCGCGACTACACGAAGGCGCTGCGCCCCTTCGGCTCGATCGGCGTGTCGAACAACAGCGTCGCCGGCGCCGGTTACGACGTGTCGCTCGGCGTGGCCGGCAGCCTGCTCGGCACCGATCATTTTTCGCTGTCCTGGCGACAGGACAAGGGCGGTGGTGGCATCTTCGCGCGCACCACCGAATTCGCACTGCATTACCGACTGTTTTTCTGAACCGGGAGAGTTCGCATGAAACGCCTGATCACCTTCATCGCCGGTCTCACTGCCGCGCTGGCTCTGCTCGCCGGCTGCGCCGTCATCGACCACTCGGCGCCGTCCGGCGCCGACAAGTCGGCGGCCTGGGTACTGCTGCCCTTCGCCAACGCCACCGAAACGCCGTTCGCCGGCCAGCGCGCCGAAGCGGTGACCGAGAACCTGCTGCGTGCCCTCGGCGTCGCCAACGTGCAGCGCTATCCGTCCGATCTGCAGCGCGACAACCTGTTCGAGACCGGGCAGGCGAAGGACGACGCCAAGGCGATCGAATGGGCGAAGGCCCAGGGGGCGCGCTACGCCGTCACCGGTACGGTGGATGAGTGGCGCTACAAGGTCGGTGTCGATGGCGAGCCGGCCGTCGGCATCGCGCTGCAGATCGTCGAACTGGAGAGCGGTCGCGTGCTGTGGAGCGGCGTCGGCGGCAAGAGCGGCTGGAGCCGCGAATCGCTGGCCGCGGTGGCGCAGGAACTGATCAAGTCGCTGCTGGTGCCGGCGCTGAAATGAACGAACGCTCGCCCGGCGAGAAGCCGGTCATCCGGCGCACCGAAGAGCCGCTGCTGCGGCGCCTGATGGCGCGCTTCACGCCGACCGCGTCCGGTGCCGGTGCGGCGGCCGTGGCCGAGACGCTGGCCACGCCGCTGCTCGCGCTGCTGCTCGCCTTCTGGCTCAATCCGCTCGACCCCTTCTTCCTGCGGGCGCAGTTCGCCTGGGTGTGGCTGGGACCGGTGCTGGTGGCGCTGCGCTACGGGCCGATCCCGGGCCTGACCGCCAGCGCCATCGTGTTCGCCGCGTGGTTCGTGTTCGGCGAACTGGGCGTGGCGCTGGGCGAACTGCCCAAGCTGTATTTCCTCGGCTGGCTCATCACGGTGATGATCTGCGGCGAGTTCTCGTCGCTGTGGCGCAATCGCGTGCGCCGTGCCGAGAGCGTGCAGGCCTATCTCGAACAGCGGCTGGAATACCTGACACACCAGCACTATCTGCTGCGCCTGTCGCACGACCGGCTGGAGCAGGATCTGATTTCGCGTCCGGTGTCGATGCGCGACGCGCTGGTAAGTCTGCGCGCACTGGCCTCGGCACCCGGCTCGGCCGGTGATGCGCTGCCGGGCGCGCCGGACCTGCTGCGCCTGGTGGCGCAGTACTGCCAGATCGAACGCGCGGCGCTGCTGCCGGTCGATGCCGACGGCCGCCCCGATGGCGGCGCGCCGACCTATCTTGGCGCGCCGTTCGACATCAATGCCGGCGATCCGCTGATCGGCTTCGCTCTGGAGCGTCGCGGGCTGGCGCACGTGGCGCTCGACGACGAGCGCGCCGAGGGCGGTTCGCGCTATCTGGTGGTGGCACCGCTGAGCGACATGAGTGGCGCGATGCGGGCGCTGCTGGTGGTCGATCGCATGCCCTTCTTCGCGCTGCACGAAGAAACGCTGCAGATGCTGAACCTGCTGCTTGGCTACTACGCCGACGGCCTGTCGGCGAGCGCGCTGGCGGCCCCGCTGCGTGCGCGCTTCGCCGACTGCCCGCTCGACTTCGCCTTCGAAATGGCACGCATGTGGCGCGTCCGCGTCGAGTCCGGCGTCGCCAGCGCACTGGTCACGCTGGAATTCCCGGCGGGCGAGGAGGGGCGCGAACTGGTGCAGCAGATCGCCCGCATCCAGCGTTCGCTCGATGTGGTGTGGAAGGTCGACGGCGATGACCGCCCGCGTCTGCTGACGCTGATGCCGCTGGCCGGCAGCGCCGCGGTCGAAGGCTATCTGGCGCGTATCGACAACTGGTTGCGCCAGCACCGCGGCAGCGGGCTGGACGACAGCGGCGTCGGCAGCCGCATCAGCATGCTCGATCAGGTCGAACCGGTCGCCTTGCTGACCTCGGTGCTGAAGGTGCGGCATGGGCAGTAGCCAGCTCGCCTTCGCCGCGCTGCTCGCCGAGCTGACCGCCTTCTATGGCCTGGGCAGCATCGACGCACCGGACCTCGCGCTGTCCGCCTACCTGGCGGCACACGCACCGGCCAGCCTGATGCTGGCGCTGGCGGTGTACGCGCTGATTCCGCCGGCCCGCTCGAAGCCGCGCACCAGCGTGCTGTCGCTGCTGTTCAGCTGCATCTTCTTCGTGCCGGTACTCGGTTTCGTTGGCGTGCTGGCGGGCGCACTGATGCGCCACCTGCTGCCGCGGCTGAAGGCGCCGCAGCGCTTCTCGGCCGTGCGGCTGCCCGATCTGGACATCCACGAAAGCAGCGAGAAGTCGGCGGCCGGCTTCCGTCAGGCCGGCGTGCGCCAGTTCCTGAAGAACGAACGCGCGCCGGTGCCACAGCGTCTGCGCGCCATGGTAGCGCTGTCGCACGCGCCGTCGCGCATCGGTTCGCCGGTGCTGCGCGAACTGCTCGGTGATTCCGAAGACGACCTCCGCCTGCTCGCCTACGGCCTGCTCGACAGTCGCGAGAAGCGGCTCAACGCCGACATCCACGAAGCCCGTCAGCGTTACGCGGCAAGCCGCGACGCCGAACAGCGCAGCCGTGTCGCGCATCAGCTGGCGGCGCTTTACTGGGAGCTCATCTATCAGGGGCTGGTGCAGGGCGACCTGCTCGACTACGCGGTTGGCGAGGCGCTGCGCTATAGCGAAACCGCGCTGCAGACGCACGGAAACGACCCGGCGCTGCATCTGCAGCACGGTCGGTTGCTGCAGCAGATGGGCCGGCTGGAGGAGGCCGACGCGGCCTACCGGCGCGCGCGCGAACTGGGCCTGCCGGCCTCGCGCGTCGTGCCCTATCTGGCCGAACTGGCGTTCGCCCGCCGCGACTTCACGCAGGTGCGCGCGCTGTTGCAGACGATGCAGGACTGGGAAGGGCTGTCGCGGCTGCAGCCGGTGCTGAAATTCTGGGGGCAGGCATGAGTGCAACACTGATCGATCGGTTCGACCACAGCCTTCCTTCTTGCGGCAGCGACGGAGGACCATTCAGTGAGTGAGGTGATCCGCCGGGCGGAGCAGGGCGTCGATGTCGCGCTGCTGCTTGAGGGCACCTTCCCCTATGTGGCGGGCGGGGTGTCGAGCTGGGTGAACCAGATCATCCGCGCCTATCCCGAGCTGCGCTTCGCCGTCGTGTTCATCGGCAGCCGTCGCAGCGACTACGGCGACATGCGCTATGCGCTGCCGGACAATGTCGTGCACCTGGAAGCGCACTACCTGCACGACGATCTCGGCGGCGGCGCCAGTGCGCACGACCGCAAGTCCGGCATGGCCGGCGATGCGCAGGCTTTCGAGCGGATGGCGGCGCTGCATGAGTCCTTCCGCCATGGCGGTGCCGACGTCGACGCGCTGTTCGCTGAAGCCTGCCGCGACATCCGGCCGGGCGGGCGCATCGATCTGGAGGCCTTTCTGCGCAGCGAAGCGTCGTGGGACATCGTCACCGACCGCTACCGCAAGTACTGCAGCGACCCGAGTTTCGTCGATTACTTCTGGACGGTGCGCATCATGCACCAGCCGCTGTGGCAGCTCGCCCGCATCGCGCACACGCTGGTGCCGGCCAAGGTCTATCACAGCGTGTCGACCGGCTATGCAGGCTTTCTCGGCGCCATGCTGGCGCAGTCGACCGGACGTCCGCTGGTGCTGTCGGAGCACGGCATCTACACCAAGGAACGCAAGATCGACCTCTATCAGAACGAGTGGATACGCGACAACCGCAACGTGTTCCAGAAGGACGCGTCGGAGCTGAGCTACTTCCGCCAGCTGTGGATACGTTTTTTCGAGTGGCTGGGACGCATCACCTACGCCGCCGCCGACCCCATCACCGCGCTTTACGAAACCAACCGGCTGCGCCAGGTGGCCGACGGCGCGGACGCCGCCCGTACGCGCAACATTCCGAACGGGGTGGCGATACAGCGGCTGGCGCCGCTGCGCGCGCAACGGCCGGACGTCGTGCCGCCGGTGCTGTGTCTGATCGGTCGCGTGGTGCCGATCAAGGACATCAAGACCTTCGTGCGCGCGATGCGCCGCGTGGTCAATCGCATGCCCGAGGCGCAGGGCTGGATCGCCGGTCCGGCCGACGAGGATCCTGCCTACGCCGAGGAGTGCCGCAACCTGGTCGACAGCCTCGGCCTGTCCGACAACGTGCGCTTTCTTGGCATGCAGAAGATCGACGAGCTGATGCCGAAAATCGGTCTGGTCGTGCTGTCGTCGATTTCCGAGGCGCTGCCGCTGGTGCTGCTCGAAGGCTATGCGGCCGGCGTGCCGGCGGTGTCGACCGACGTCGGCTCCTGCCGCCAGCTGATGTACGGCCTGGGTGAGGAGGATGAGGCGCTCGGTGCGGCCGGTCGCGTGGTCGGCATCGCCGACCCGCAGGCGCTGGCCGACGCCGCGCTCGAACTGCTGAATGACGGCGCCGCCTGGCAGGCGGCGCAGCAGGCCGGCATCGCGCGCGTCGAGCGCTACTACAGCGACGCGCTGATGTTCGACCGCTACCGCGCGGTCTATGCCGAAGCGCTGGCACGCGACACACGCGGCGCCGGCGGCTGCCCCTTCGGACACGGAGCGCGCTGATGGCTGGCATCGGTTTCGAACTGCGCAAGCTGCTGAAGAAAGACAGTCTGCTCGGGCTGGTGCAGGCGTACAGCTACGCCGGCGTGATCGGCTCCGGACCGTGGGTGCTGTCCATCGTCGGCATCCTGATGGTGGGTCTGCTGTCGCGCGCGGTGGTGGTGCCGGAATTCCTGATCACCCAGTTCCAGGTGTCGGTCACCTATCTGATCTCGACCTCGCTCATCCTGACCGGTCTGGTCCAGCTCGCCTTCACACGTTTCATATCGGATCGGCTGTTCGAGAAGCGCGACGATCTGGTCATGTCCAACTTCAACGGCCTGCTGCTGTGGGTGCTGGCCGTCGCCGGCGTGGTGGGCCTGCTGCTCGCCTTCACGCTGTTCGCCGGCCTGTCGGTGTCCTACCGGCTGCTGATGCTGGCCGGCTTCGTGCTGTTGTGCGGCATCTGGGTGGCCACCATCTTCCTGTCCGGCCTGAAGATGTACCGCGCCATCCTGCTGCTCTACGCGCTGGGTTACGCGGTCACCGTGCTGTCAGCATTGGCGGCGCGGCCGTGGGGGCTCGAAGGCCTGCTGGGCGGATTCGTGCTCGGGCACTTCGTGCTCTTCGTCGGCATGTGGATGATCACCGCCTGGCACTACCGCTCGCGGATGACGATTTCCTACGAATTCGCCCGCCGCGAGACGCGCTATCCGTCGCTGATGCTGATCGGCCTGCTGTACAACCTCGGCGTCTGGGTGGACAAGTTCATGTTCTGGAGCTGGCCGGAAACGTCGGACGCCATCATCGGCCCGCTGCGTGCATCGGTCATCTACGACCTGCCGGTGTTCATGGCCTACCTGTCCATCATTCCCGGCATGGCGGTGTTCCTGGTGCGCATCGAAACCGATTTCGTCGAGTACTACGACCGCTTCTTCGACGCGGTGCGCACGGGTGGTTCGCTCGAATACATCGAGGACATGCGCGACGAGATGGTGTATTCGATCCGCCAGGGGCTGGCCGAAATCGGCAAGATCCAGACGCTGGCCATGCTGGGTGCCATCGTCGCCGGCCCGGCCGTGTTTGCCGTGCTCGAGATTTCGGAACTGAACCTGCCGCTGCTCTACATCCAGACCCTGGCGGCCAGCCTGCAGGTCGGTCTGCTGGCCTTGCTCAACGTGTTCTTCTACCTCGACCAGCGCCGCATCATCCTCGCGCTGTGCGGCTTCTTCTGCCTGTCGAACATCGCGTTTACGGCGATTTCATTCCAGCTCGGCGCCAGCTTCTACGGCTATGGCTATGCGCTGTCGGTACTGCTGACGCTGATGCTCGGCCTGTGGGCGCTGGACCGCAAGCTGGGGCGGCTGGAGTACGAGACATTCATGCTGCAGTGAGGGCGCCCGCTTCGCCGCCAGAGCCCCGGCCCGGGTCTCTTTAGGAGGGGTCTTCTGACCCCGACAGCGGCCTTGACCGAAGCCAGCGGACTGCATCGGCCGCGTCGCGGTCAGAAGACGGCTCCTACAGGGTAGTGCGCCCGATCCGCGACCGGAGCCTGGGCCTGGCCTCTGTGGGAGGGGTCCTCTGACCCCGACTGCTGCCTTGATCGAAGCCAGCGGGCTGCATCTGCCGCGTCGCGGTCAGAAGACCGCTCCCACAGGGGGGGGCGCCCGATCCACGACTGGAGCCCGGGCCTAGGTTTCTGTGGGAGGGGTCTTCTGACACCGACGGGGCCTTGCGCATGCGCGCAGGCGCTGCTCAGTACTGCGGGGCGGATGCCGTGGTGATTTCGTGGCGCAGCAGGTGGTACAGCGCCAGGCGGTCAGGTGCTACGTGGTCGCGCAGGCCGCAGCCCGGTTCGCTGTCGTGCGCGCAGTCGCGGAAGCGGCATTTGCCCAGATGCGGACGGAAATCCGGGAAGGCCTGTTCGAGGTCGTTCACGTCGAGCTGGGCGAGTCCGAATTCCTGCAGGCCCGGGCTGTCGATCAGCGCGCCGCCGCCGTCGAGCGCATAAAGCTTGGCGTAGGTGGTGGTGTGCTTGCCCGAATCGAGTGCCTGCGACACTTCGCGCGTCGCGGCGCGCGCCTCCGGGACCAGCGCATTGACCAGTGTCGACTTGCCCATGCCGGACTGGCCGGTGAATACGCTGGTGTGGTCGCGCAGGAAGGGGCGCAGTGCGTCCGCACCCTCGACCGCGCTCATTTCGAGCACCTCGTAACCCAGCGCGCGGAACGGTGCGAGTGCGGCGCGGGCGGCGTCGAGCGAGGCGGTGAGGTCGCACTTGTTCAGCACGATCAGCGTCTGCAGCTGCTGCGCTTCGCACGCCACAAGGATGCGCGAGATCAGTTCCGGACTGAACGACGGCTCGGTGGCGACGACGATGGCGACCAGGTCGACATTGGCGGCCACCATTTTCTGCTTCCACATGTCCTTGCGGTAGAGCAGGCTGGTGCGCGGCAGCACTTCGGCGATGCGCGCCTGGTCTTCGCCCTGGATGTCGAGCAGCACGCGGTCGCCGCAGGCGATGTCCGACTTCTTGCCGCGCGGGAAGGCCTGCAGTTCGCGGCCGTCCTCCAGCCGCGCGACGTAGTGCCGGCCGTGGGCCGACACGATGCGGGCGGCCGGCTGCAGCGTTTTTTTCAAACCGTCAGGCGGCGTCGCGCATCGCCTCGATGCGGGCGGCGCAGATCAGGTCGTTGAGGGACACGCCGCGCACGCTGTGCGTGGTGAACACCACGCGTACGCGGTTGGCGCCGAACATGATGTCCGGGTGATGGTCTTCGGCGGCTGCCAGCGCGGCCACCTGGTTCACGAAGGCGACAGTCTGCGCGTAGTCGGTGAACTGGAAGTCCTTGGCGATGTGCTTGTCGGTTTCGATCCAGCCGCGCAGGTCCTTCAGGGCCGCGGCGAGCGCCTCGCCCTCGATGCGGCGGTGAGCGCCCTTTTGCGGCGTGCAGTGTTGTTGTGCGAGTTCTTGTGCGGTCATCGTCAGGTGGATTGCAGCCGCGCCACGCGCAGCGCGGCCGGCGGGTGGGAATCGTAGAACTGCGAATACAGCGGGTCCGGCGTCAGCGTCGAGGCGTTGTCGCGGTACAGCTTGACCAGCGCCGTGACCAGCCAGTCGGCGCGGGTCTGCGCCACGGCGTAGGCGTCGGCCTCGAACTCGTGCTTGCGCGACATCAGCGACAGGATGGGCGACAGCGGGAAGCTGAACACCGGGATCACCAGCGCGAACAGCGTCAGCGCCATCGCATCGCCCTGCGACGACACGCCCAGCTGTTCGAAGAACCACGGCGCGTCGACCAGCCAGCCGAGCAGGGCGAAGAAGGCGAGGCTGCCGGCGGCGATCCAGCCGACGCGCTTCCAGATGTGGTGGTGCTTGTAGTGGCCCAGTTCGTGCGCCAGCACCGCTTCGATCTCGTCGCCGCCGAGGCGGTTGAGCAGGGTGTCGAAGAACACGATGCGCTTGCCCTTGCCGAAGCCGGTGAAGTAGGCGTTGCCGTGCGCCGAGCGGCGCGAGCCGTCCATCACGAACAGGCCGTCGGAGCGGAAGCCGCAGCGCTCGAGCAGCGCCTCGATGCGGCTGCGCAGCTCGCCTGCCGGCATCGGCTCGAACTTGTTGAACAGCGGTGCGATGAAGGTCGGGTAGAGCACCATCATGGCGAGGCTGAAGGTGAGCCAGAAGGCCCAGGCGTACACCCACCAGGCGGCACCCAGGCTGTCCATGATCCACAGCACCGCGGCGACCGCCGGTGCGCCGATGGCGGCGCCGATCAGGCCGTGCTTGATCTGGTCGCCGAAGAACATGCCCAGCGTCATCTTGTTGAAGCCGAAGCGCTGTTCGATCACGAAGGTGCGCCACATGAGCACCGGTAGGTCGATCAGCGACGAAGCGAAGGCGACGATGCCGATGAACACCAGGTCACGCACCATGCCGTCGCCGGCGAGGCTGCCGGCCAGATCGAACATCCACTGCAGGCCGCCGCCGAGTGTCAGCACCAGCAGCCACAGCGCGCCGATGACGACGTCGGTGCGGCCGAGGCTGGCGCGCGCGACCGTGTAGTCGGCCGCCTTCTGGTGGGCTTCGAGCGGGATCGCTTCGCGGAAGGCGACCGGCACTTCGCTGCGGTGGGCGGCGACGTGGGCGCGGTGACGGGTGGCCAGCCACAGGCGCACGCCGGTGGTCAGCACGAGAGCGGCGACGAAGATTTCGGTGAGCATGGTGGGTTGCCTCGGGTGGATGCGGTTCCGGTCAGGATCAGAGTCAATTTAGACTCAGTCCAGGTCACGCGAGTGTGACAAAATCGGGCCGATCCGCGTTCGGACGAACGCATTAATCCCGCTTGGAAATTTTCTCGATTATGGCACAGGACCCCACACATCTCGTCTGGCTGGACATGGAAATGACCGGTCTGGATCCGGACAACGACCACGTGATCGAACTGGCCTGCGTGGTCACCGACGCGAACCTCGAAGTGATCGCGGAGGGCCCGGTTCTGGTGGTGCACCAGTCCGACGAAGTGCTCGGCGGCATGGACAGCTGGAACACCGCCACCCACGGCAAGTCCGGCCTGACCGAGCGCGTGCGCGCCTCGACGCTGGACGAGAACGAGGCGGCCGCGCAGATGATCGCCTTCCTCAGTCAGTACGTACCCGAGCGCACCAGCCCGATCTGCGGCAACTCGATCTGCCAGGACCGCCGCTTCCTCGCCCGTCACATGCCGACGCTCGAAGCCTGGTTCCACTACCGCAACCTCGACGTGTCGACGCTGAAGGAACTGTGCAAGCGCTGGCGGCCGCAACTGGCCGCGCAGTTCAAGAAGGCGCAGCGGCACGAGGCGCTGGCCGACATCTACGAATCGATAGACGAACTGAAGTTCTACCGCGAACACTTCCTGCGCATGGAGTGAGGCGATGAGCACCCTTCGCATCGCCGTTGCGCAACTGAACTGCGTGGTCGGCGATCTCGATCATAACGCCACGCTCATCCTCGACGCCGCGCGCCGCGCGGTCGAGCAAGGCGCGGACCTGCTGCTGACGCCGGAGCTGGCACTGTGCGGCTACCCGCCGGAAGACCTCCTGCTGCGCCCGGACTTTCACCGCGCCTGCGCGCACGCGCTGGCCCGCATCGCTGCGGAGGCGCCGCGTGATCTGGCCGTGCTGGTGGGGCACCCGCACGCGAGTGGCGAGTGCCGGTACAACGCCGCCAGCCTGATCCGCGGCGGCCGGGTCGAGGCCACCTATTTCAAGATGCGCCTGCCGAACTACGAAGTGTTCGACGAGGAACGCTACTTCGACGCCGGCACGCAGCCGCTGGTGATCGACGTCAAGGGCGTGCAGGTGGGCGTGAACATCTGCGCAGACGTGTGGGAGGCTGGTGCGGCCGAGGCCGCCGCGGGCGCCGGCGCGCAACTGCTGGCCGTGCTCAACGCCTCGCCCTATCACCTGAACAAGCCGGTCACCCGCGAACAGGTGGTGGCCGAACGCGTGCTCGCCACCGGCGTGCCGGTCGTCTACTGCAATCTGGTCGGCGGTCAGGACGAACTGGTGTTCGACGGCGCCTCGTTCGCGCTCGACCGTCGTGGTCGTCTGGCGTGGCGCGCACCGCACTGCCGCGAACATTTCGCCACCGTTGAATTCAGCGCCGGCGACATCGTCGCCCAGCCGTTGCCGCCGACCACCACGGTCGAGCAGGATTGTTACGAGGCGCTGGTGCTCGGCGTCCGCGACTATCTCGGCAAGAACGGCTTCCGGTCGGCGCTGATCGGCCTGTCAGGCGGTGTCGATTCGGCGCTGACGCTGTGCATCGCCGTCGACGCCATCGGTGCCGAGAACGTGCGCGCAGTGATGATGCCGTCGCCCTACACGGCGCAGATGAGCTTGGACGACTCGCGCGAACTGGTGCGCAATCTCGGCGTGCGCTACGACGAAGTGTCGATCGCCCCCGCAATGACCACCTTCGAGCAGATGCTGAAACCGCTGTTCGGCGACGTTGCCGCCGACACCACCGAAGAGAACGTGCAGGCCCGCGCCCGCATGATCATGCTGATGGCCCTGTCCAACAAGACCGGCGCCATCGTGCTCACCACCGGCAACAAGAGCGAAATGGCGGTCGGCTATTCGACGCTCTACGGCGACCTCGCCGGCGGCTTCGCGGTGATCAAGGACATCTACAAAACCTTTGTCTACCGTCTGTGCGCCTGGCGCAACAGCCAGCGCCACGACATCCCCGACAACATCCTGACCCGCGCCCCCTCGGCCGAACTGCGCCCGAACCAGACCGACCAGGACAGCCTGCCGGCCTACGAAATCCTCGACGCCATCATCCAGGCCTATATGGAGCGCGACCAGTCGCCGCGCGAAATCGTCGCGGCCGGCTTTGCCGGGAACGACGTGCAGCGGGTGATCGGGCTGCTGAAGCGGAACGAGTACAAGCGCCGCCAGGCGCCGCCCGGGGTGCGGGTGACCGAGCGGGGGTTCGGGAAGGACTGGCGGTATCCGATCACCAATCGTTACCGGGACGAGCACTGAGGCGATCGCGGGCGGGGCGACGCGGTCCGCGGACCCGCAGAGTGGAGTCTCAGGGATCGCTCACCGCCGCCGCGAAATCCGGCATCTTCGTCAGGATGTCGTTACGCAGTGACTGTGCTGCGGCGACGTTCTGCTGGCGCAAACCGAGGTAGCTGCTGCGCAGGCCGGCGGCGTCGCGCGCATTGGCGTGTACCAGTGCCTTCACGTGCCAGGCGTTCAGGAAGCCGGGGTAGCGCGCCGTCAGGCGGTCCAGCACCGCGATGCCCTTGGCGAACTGCCTGTTCTGTCCGTAGGCCTGACCGAGGAAGAACTGGCCGTCGGGCGACTCGGGCGCCAGTTGCTCGGCACGCTCCAGCACTTCGATCGCGCGGCCGACCTCCCGCTTCAGCATCAGCGCGTGGCCCAGATTGATCCAGCCGTTGACGGTCTGAGGGTCGAGCCGCACCGCGACTTCGAGTGCTTCCACCGCCTCCGCCGCGCGGCCCAGCAGAATCAGCACATAGCCTTTGCTGCTCCAGGCCGGGCCGGCGGTGGGATGGCGCTGGGTCGCGCGGGTCGCGTAGTCGAGGGAGCGCGCGTGATCCTGTTCGCGACCGTATTGCGCGCAGCGGGCGAGCAGCACTTCAAGACTGTCAGGCGCGGCCGCCTCGGCGCGCGTCAGTGCAGTGCGCGATTCGTCCACCAGCCCGGCACGCAGCGCTGCCTCGCTCAACGCGATCTGGTCTGGCGCGGTGGCGCCGGGCAGACGGGCCAGACTGCGGGCACTGGCAAGTGCGCCGGGCCAGTCGCCGAGCTGGCTCTGTACCTGATTCAGTTCGCGCAGGGCCGCCACGTCATCGGGGTGACGCGCAACGACCCGCTGACGCAGTTTCGCGGCCCCCGCGCGGTCTCCGGTGTTCGCCAGATGCCGGGCGAGGCTCAACTGCGCTTCGCGATGATCCGGATCGCGCGCCAGCACCGCGTCAATCATCGTCCGCCCCTCTTCGGTACGCCCGCTGTCCATCAGGAGAGCGCCGAGCGGCGCCGCGGCATCGTTGGAGGCGGGGGCAATGGCGAGTGCCTTGCGCAGCGCCTGTTCGGCCTCGGTATAACGGCTCTGCGCCAGCGACTCGTGCGCGAGCGCGATCAGCGTCGCCACGTTTTCGCTGCCGGAACTTGCGGTCGAGAGCACCGCGCGTGCCTGGTCGGACTGTCCGGCCGCCTTCAGCGAACGCGCCAGTGCGGCCGACCACGACACCTCTCCGGGCCGGTGCCGCAGGGCGATGCGCCAGGCGCGGGCGGCTTCTGCAGGCTGGCCGAGCGCATCGTGCGACTCGGCCAGCAGCGCCCAGGCATCGTCGTCATTCGGGTTGCGCTTGACCGCCTGCTGGGCGAGCGCGTTGGCAGCTTGCGCGTCTCCCTGCTGCATCCGCCATCGGCCCTCGACCCGATGAGGGTAGCCGGAGAAGGGCAGGATCTCGCGCGCACGGGCGAGGGCGGCGGATGCCTCCGCCGGGCGTTTGCCGGCGAACCGGACATCGCCCAGTTCGACCCAGGCGGCGGCGTTGCGCTCGTGCAGTTCGAGCGCGCGCAGCTGGTCGCGCTCGGCTTCGTCGTAGCGGCCGAGGTTCATCCTCGCCAGTCCGCGCAGACGCCAGGCCTCGGACGCATCGGGCAGGGCGTCGATCCAGCGGCTCGCCCATTCGGCCAGCGCCGCCATGTCGCGTGAATCGCGCAGCCGCTCTGCCTCTTCCGCCCAGCGCGGTTCCGCCTCGGGCACGACGAAGGGCGGCGGCGGAGGCGTGCCGGTTCGGGCAAGATCGGTGATCCATTCGGATGGCAGCGCGATATTCGTGTTCTGTCCCGCCACCATGGTGCCAGTGGTGATGCCGACCAGCCGGCCCTGGTCGTCGAACAGGCCGCCGCCGCTTGAGCCCGGCGACAGCGACGCCGACACGACGATGATCGGGGCGCTGTCGCCCGTCAGCAGATTGGATACCAGGCCACTGCTGACCGAGACACCCAGGCCGAGCGGGTTGCCGATCGCATGCACCCGATCGCCGATAGCGAGCGTGGCACCCGCCCGCTGCGTGACCGCGGGCGCGTCGAGGGTGTCGACCTCGAGCCGGCACAGATCGCGCTCGACATCGCCGAGGGTCCAGCGGGCGCTGTGTGTCTTCTTGCCGTCATTGACCGAGATCGATTTCGCGTAGCGGATGACATGGCAATTGGTGATGACGGTTGCGCGCGCGATCACCACACCGCTGCCTTCGCCGGCGATGCGGTCCTCGATGTCGATGGCACGGACGGTCACTACGCCGGACAGCGCGGCTTTTACCGATGCCGCCGGTGGCGTGTCGGCCGAGGCGGGCAGGCCGTGGGCAGCGAGCAGGACGAAGAGGGCGCGGCGCATCATCGCGTGATCTCCAGCGGTACGATGCAGCAGAGGTAGGCGAGATCGGCGCGCTCGCGATCGAGTTCGCGCAGCCGGCCGTATGCCCGCCGGGCGTCGTCGTAGCGATCGAGCTTGTAGTAGACCTCGACCAGCACATGCCAGACCTGGGTCTGCGACGGGTCGATCGAGATGGCGTGCTCCAGGGACTTCACCGCGTCGGCATTCCGGTTCGTGCTGGCGTGGAGGAATCCGATCTGTCGCCAGCCGTCCGGATCCTTGGGGAAGTCCTTGGCCCAGCGCTTGAAGATTTCCATCGCCTCGTCGAAATGTGCGGAGTCCTTCAGCGCCAGGCCGAGCCGCCAGCGCCACAGGGGTTCGTCCGGCGACAGCGCGATCGCCTTGCGGAAAGAGGCGATCGCCTCCGTCCATCGCTGCTGGGCATAGGCGTTCTCCCCGATCGCGGACCACACCCAGGCGGGGGAAAGGGGCTTGTGCTCAAGGCTGAGCCTGAGCACCCGCGACGATTCCTGCGGACGCCCGAGCGCTGCCAGCGCGCGGCCGCGGAAATACAGCAGGTCGCCATCGGTTTCCGCCGACGGGCCTTGCCCGAGGATGAGCTCCAGTGCCCGTTCCGGCTTCCGGGCCGCCAGGTATGCGTCGGCGAGTCGCATCACTGCGCCCGTGTCGTTCCGCGCGAGGTGGTGCGCTCGCCTGCGATAGTCGAGCGACGCAGCGGTGTCGCCGCGGAGCGCTGCAATGTGGGCGAGGCCCTCAAGCGGGCCGCTCGACCACGGATACAACTGCTGAGCGTGACGGTAGGACGCTTCCGCTTCATCGAGGCGTTTCGCCATCCTTTGCGCGTAAGCCAGCATCAGCCATGCGTCCAGCTCGTCGCCGAAATCGGCGGTCAGCCGCCGGGCAGCGGTCAGCGCGTCGTCGGTCTTCTGCTGCCCGATCAGGGTGCGGCACAGGCCGAAGGCCGCCTGGCGATGACTGCCGTCCAGAGCGAGTGCGGCGCGATAGGCGGCCTCGGCCGCCGGCATCCTGTTCATGCCCTCGTTGGCTTGTGCCCGCGCGATCTGCGCGTCCACGCTCGTGCGGTGACGCTTGGCCCAGCGATCGGCATGCTGCAGCAGTTCGCTCCATTTCTGCTCCGCGACGAGGCGCTCGGCCTCGGCGGCGAGGCGCGCCTGTTCCTGGGCGGCCGCGTCGATGACGGCGGCGCGCTGGCCAACGCCGGCAAGCTGGCGGGCCTCGATGGCGAAATTGATGTTCTGGCCTTCGCGCCTGGACGTTTCGATCATGCCGATCAGCGCGCCGCTGGCGTCGAACAGGCCGCCACCCTCAGAGCCCGGTGAGATGGCTGCCGTGAACTGGATGCGCCGTTCGTTGTTGGCGCCGCGTATCGCCGACACGACGCCCTCGGAAATGCCGGTGCCAAGGCCGAGGCCGTTACTGACGGCATAGACGGTGTCCCCGGCCGACGGCAGGCCGGCGAGCTTGGGTGCCGGCAGTTTGCGGGCCCCGTCGGCGACCAGCGCACACAGTGCGTTCTGCGCGTCGCGCGACTCCAGCCGTGCAACGAGGACCGTGCTGTCCTTGCGCAGTTGCAGGGTGTGCTGTTGCGGGTTCCAGCCGGTTTCGCAGCGGGTGACGAAACGACCGCCGCCCAGTGATAGCGCACTGGCGACGGCCTCGGCAACGCCGTTCTCGTCCTGCAGATACAACTCGTACACGCTGGACGAGGCGCGCTCGAACACGGCGCGTGGGCCGGACCCTCCGTTGGCGGACCCCGACAG
Organism: Methyloversatilis sp. S146-33; assembly: GCF_059552495.1. The sequence goes on along the minus strand of NZ_JCANOT010000018.1, from coordinate 68,934 downwards.
CATCATGGCGACTGAAATCAGGACGACGGTCTTCGTGCGCAGCGTGCTGTGCGGGGCGGTGCGAGCGGACATGGCGGACTCTGGCGCAGGCGACAGCGCGCATTATGCCGTCGGCTTGGCAAAGGCATTCGTCATTGTCGGCCGCGGTGTTGCCTTTATCACCGAGTGCTGCAGATGTCCCGGGTCGATTGGTCGCCCGGCGGTCGGGATCTGCGAATGAAGCTGCGACCCGCCGATTCAGGGGGTGCCGACGGCAGGCTCATAAGCCTTTATACTTCGCGGCCTCACCGAGGAGACTCCCGCATGAAAAAGATCGAAGCAGTCATCAAGCCCTTCAAGCTCGACGAAGTTCGCGAAGGCCTGTCGGAAGTCGGCGTGACCGGCCTGACGGTGACTGAAGTAAAGGGTTTCGGCCGCCAGAAGGGCCATACCGAGCTGTATCGCGGCGCCGAGTACGTCGTCGATTTCCTGCCCAAGATCAAGATCGAGGTCATCGTCGCCGACGAGACGGTCGAGCCGGCGGTCGAGGCCATCATCAAGGCGGCGCGCACCGGCAAGATCGGCGACGGCAAGATTTTCGTGATGCCGGTCGAGCAGGTGGTGCGCATCCGCACCGGTGAATCGGGCGAAGCGGCGATCTGATTCCGCGTCGGCCGGCCGCCGCTCAGTCGCGGGCGGCCGGTTTCAGCAGCACCATCAGCGCCCCAGCCCCACCTTCGTGCGGCCGGGCCTGACAGAAGGCCAGCACCTCCGGGCGGTGCATCAACCAGCCCAGCACCAGTCCTTTCAGCACCGGTTCCCGCCCGGGCGACCCCAGTCCTTTTCCGTGGATCACCCGCACGCAGCGCATGCCGCGACGGTGTGCGTCGTGCAGGAACTCGACCACCAGGTCGTGTGCCGCGTCGCGCGTGGCGCCGTGAAGGTCGATCTGCCCCTGCGACACCCAGCGACCGCGCCGCAGGTCGCGCAGCACCTGTCGCGTCAGCCCGGTGCGCAGGAAAGAGGGCTCCTCGCCGCCTTCCAGCCGCAGGTCGATCGACAGCGGTCCGCGCAGCGACTCGGCCAGCACCGACATGTCGTCCGCTTCGCGCTGCAGCGGCCAGGCGCGGGGCGGCGGCGTTTCGAGCAGTACGCGGTCAGTGGTGATCGGCTGTACGCCGACCACCGCCTGCCGGAACAGCGCGATGTCCTCTTCGCTGGGCAGTACCGGCGCCCTCGGGTGGCGCCGCTTCTTCGACGACATGAAATCGCGCGCTCACGGGGTTCAGGCGAGGCCCAGACTGTCCAGATAGCGTTCGGCGTCGAGTGCCGCCATGCAGCCGGTGCCGGCGCTGGTGACCGCCTGACGGTAGATGTGGTCCTGCACGTCGCCGGCGGCGAACACGCCCGGAATGCTGGTCGCGGTGAAATTGCCGTTGCGGCCGGCCTGGGTGACGATGTAGCCGCCTTCCATGTCGAGCTGGCCTTCGAACAGCTGCGTATTCGGCTGGTGGCCGATGGCGATGAACACGCCGGCGAGCGCGACGTCCTCGGTCTTGCCGTCGAGCGTCGACTTGATGCGCATGCCGGTGACACCGGTCTTGTCGCCCAGCACTTCGTCCAGCGTGCTGTGCCAGCGTATCGTCACCTTGCCCTGCTTCTCCTTCTCGAACAGCTTGTCCTGCAGGATCTTCTCCGACTTGAACTTGTCGCGGCGGTGCACCACCGTCACATGGCGTGCAATGTTGGCCAGATACAGTGCTTCCTCGACCGCGGTATTGCCGCCGCCGATCACCGCCACGTCCTGGTTGCGGTAGAAGAAGCCGTCGCAGGTCGCGCAGGCCGACACGCCCTTGCCGGCGAACGCTTCTTCCGACGGCAGGCCGAGGTATTTGGCGCTGGCACCGGTGGCGATGATGAGGGCGTCGCAGGTGTACTCACCGTTGTCGCCGACCAGGCGGATCGGCTTTTCCTTCAGGTGGGCGGTGTGGATGTGGTCGAACACCATTTCCGTCTCGAAGCGCTCGGCATGGCGCTGGAAGCGGGCCATCAGGTCCGGGCCCTGCACCCCTTCGGCGTCGGCCGGCCAGTTGTCGACGTCGGTCGTGGTCATCAGCTGACCGCCCTGGGCCAGACCGGTGATCAGCACCGGCTTGAGGTTGGCGCGGGCGGCGTAGACGGCGGCGGTGTAGCCGGCCGGCCCCGAGCCGAGGATGAGGAGACGGGAGTGACGTGCAGCCATGGCGGAAATCCGTTCGTTTTGTTGGGTGTGGAGGGTGGCGGAGGATTATAGCGACCCGTCTGGCGACTGCCTCGCGGCCTCAAGTTCCTGTGACCCAGGTCCGATACACATGACAGATATTGGGGCAGTTTGTTTCCTGCGTGAAAAACTACCTATAATCAGGGCCGCTTCAGTGTTTGTGGCTCAGAATGGCCGAACGGTCGCAGCGGTGCGACTTCGGCAATGACCACAGGCGCGACGATCCATTCAAAGCGGCGCAGCCTGTCCCCCCGTCCGGCATGCCCGTATCAGGAGGTCTTTTGATGGTAACGGCTCACCCCGTTTCAATTACCGCTCTGCGGACGTTTTCGATGTTCAGCGGTCTGCCCGACAGCAGCCTCGAACCGGTTGCCAAGGTCGCGAACATGCGGCGTGTGCCGCGCGGCTCGATCGTCGTGCGTGCCGGTGACAAGACGGATTTCGTATATCTGGTGCTTTCCGGCAGTCTCAAGGTGCTGGTCAGCGACGAGGAGGGCCGCGAGGTCATCCTGTCGATGCTGGGCCCGGGCGAACTGTTCGGCGAAATGGGGGTGCTCGACGACAATCCGCGTTCCGCCACCGTGGTGACCGTGGTGCCGAGCGACCTCATCGTGATCGCCAAGAGCGATTTCAAGCGCGTGCTGCAGGAGAACTTCGAAGTGTCGATGTTCATCATGCGCAATCTGGTGGCCCGTCTGCGCACCGCCGACCGCAAGATCGAAAGCCTGGCGCTGATGGACGTGTATGGCCGCGTTGCTCGCCTGCTGCTCGAAATGGCGGACGACGTGAATGGCGAGAAGGTGGTGAACCGCAAGATTTCGAAGCAGGACATCGCCAAGATGATCGGCGCGTCGCGTGAAATGGTGTCACGCGTGATGAAGGACCTGCACCTGCAGGGCCTGATCGAGGAAACCAATGGCAAGATCCTGCTGCGCGAGCGGCTCGAAACCGTCTGATTCCCGCGGCCCCGGTGGCTGCACACGATTGAGCACACGGGCCGCACATGCGGCCCGTGTGCTTTTGCAGGCCGTCCGCCTGCGCGCCGGCTGACATCGTCATCCGCTTATATAATCCCGCTTTGTTTTTCCCGGCACCGCACCGTTTCCCCGTGGCGAAAGACGCTCAGCAACTTCCCCTTCCCGAACGCATCGCCGCCGTGCTGCACGAAGCACGCTGGCTCGTGCTGGCCGCGATCGCGCTCTACCTCGTCATGGTGCTCGGCGGTTACGACCGCGCCGATCCGGGCTGGTCGCACGCCTCGGTGGTCGATCAACTGCACAATCCGGGCGGCCGCTTCGGCGCCTGGCTGTCCGACCTCGCGCTGTTCCTGTTCGGCCTGTCGGCCTGGTGGTGGGTCGTCATGCTGGTTGGCGGCTGCGTCTGGCTGTCGCGCAGCGCCGACCGGCGCGAGGACAGGCGACCGCTGTTCGTCGCGCTCGGCGGTTTCCTGCTGGTGCTGATGGCGAGCTGCGCGCTCGAGGCCATCCGCTTTCACAGCATGGGTGCGGAGTTGCCGGTCGGACCCGGCGGCATGGTCGGTATCGAACTGGGGCGCCTGATCGCCGGCGCTTTCGGTTTCACCGGCGGCACGCTGTTGCTGCTGGTGACGCTGGGGGTCGGCCTCAGCGCGATGACCGGCGTGACCTGGCTGCGTGCCGCCGAAACGGTCGGCCGGGCGCTTGAGCTGGCGTGGTTCGCCAGCCTGAATGCCTGGGCGCACTGGCGTGACCGTCGCGTCGGCCAGCAGGTGGCGGAACAGCGCGAAGCGGTGGTCGAAGCCGAGCGACGCAAGCCGACGCGCCGGCGCGAACCGGTGCGCATCGAAGTGCCCGAGGTCGAAGTGCAGAAGTCGGAGCGCGTCGAGAAGGAGCGGCAGCAGACGCTGTTCGCCGACCTGCCGGGTTCGCTGCCGCCGCTGGCGCTGCTCGACGAAGCCAAGGCTGACATCGACCCGCCCAGCCCGGAATCGCTTGAACTCATTTCGCGCCAGATCGAACGCAAGCTGGCCGACTTCAATGTCGAGGTGAAGGTGCTGGCCGCCTATCCTGGCCCGGTCATCACGCGCTACGAAATCGAGCCGGCCACCGGCGTCAAGGGCAGCCAGATCGTCAATCTGGTGAAAGACCTTGCGCGCGCGCTGTCGGTCATGAGCATTCGCGTGGTCGAGACGATTCCGGGCAAGAGCTGCATGGGTCTGGAAATCCCGAACACCCGGCGGCAGATCGTGCGGCTGTCGGAAATCCTCGGTTCTGCGGTCTATCACGACATGTCCAGCCCGCTGACCATGGCGCTGGGCAAGGACATCGGCGGTCAGCCCATGGTGGCCGACCTTGCGCGCATGCCGCACGTGCTGGTCGCGGGTACCACCGGCTCCGGCAAATCGGTGGCGATCAACGCGATGATCCTGTCGCTGCTGTACAAGGCCGATCCGAGCAAGGTGCGGCTCATCATGGTCGACCCGAAGATGCTGGAGCTGTCGGTCTATGAAGGCATTCCCCACCTGCTGGCGCCGGTGGTGACCGACATGCGGCACGCCGCCAACGCGCTGAACTGGTGCGTCGGCGAGATGGACCGCCGCTACAAGCTGATGTCGGCGATGGGCGTGCGCAACCTCGCCGGCTACAACAGCAAGATCACCGACGCCGAAAAGGCCGGCACGCCGCTGACCAATCCGTTCTCGATCACGCCGGAAACGCCGGAACCGCTGTCGACGATGCCGATGATCGTCGTTGTGATCGACGAACTGGCCGACCTGATGATGGTGGCCGGCAAGAAGATCGAGGAACTGATCGCACGGCTGGCGCAGAAGGCGCGCGCGGCCGGCATCCACCTGATCCTGGCGACGCAGCGTCCGTCGGTCGATGTGATCACCGGTCTGATCAAGGCCAATGTGCCGACGCGCATCGCCTTCCAGGTGTCGAGCAAGATCGATTCGCGCACCATCCTCGACCAGATGGGCGCCGAGGCGCTGCTGGGGCAGGGCGACATGCTCTACCTCGCACCGGGCACCGGCGTGCCGACGCGCGTGCATGGTGCCTTCGTCGCCGACGGCGAGGTGCACAAGGTGGTCGAGCACCTGAAGACCACCGGCGCGCCGGACTACGTCGAAGGCATCCTCAGCGGCACCGGCGACGACGAGGGCGGCGAACTGTCGCTCGACGGCGCGGGCGGTGGTGGCGCCGACGGCGAGTCGGACCCTTTGTACGACCAGGCGGTCGAAGTGGTTCTGAAGACCCGGCGGCCGTCGATTTCGCTGGTGCAGCGCCATCTGCGCATCGGCTACAACCGCGCGGCGCGACTGATCGAACAGATGGAACGTTCGGGTCTGGTGTCCCCGATGAACGCAACCGGCGGGCGCGAAGTGCTCGCACCCGCCCGCGAGGAATGACCATGATTTCACGCATCCGCAGCGGCATCGCCGCCGTCGCGCTGGCGCTGCCGCTGTCCGTCTTTGCCGGCGCGATCGACCAGCTGCGCACCTTCGTCGAATCGACGCAATCCGGCCGCGCCACCTTCGACCAGCAGGTGACCGCCAAGTCCGGCCGCAAGCCGCAGAATGCCAGCGGCACGATGGCCTTCTCGCGCCCGGGCAAGTTCCGCTGGACCTATGACAAGCCCTACTACCAGCTGCTGGTCGGTGACGGCGAAAAGCTGTGGGTGCATGACCGCGACCTGAACCAGGTGACGGTAAAGACGCTGGGCGACGCGCTGGCGTCGACGCCGGCCGCGCTGCTGGCCGGCCGCAACGAACTGGAAAAGAATTTCGACCTCAGCGAGGGCGGCAGCGAGGACGGCCTGGACTGGGTCGACGCGAAGCCGAAGGCGAACGAGGGCGGTTTCGAAGCGGTGCGCATCGGCTTCAAGGACGGCCTGCTGCGCGGCATGGTGCTGCGCGACAGCTTCGGCCAGACGACGAAGCTGCGCTTCACCTCCTTCGAGCGCAATCCGGCCATCGATCCGGCGCAGTTCCGCTTCACGCCGCCGGCCGGTGCCGACGTCATCAGCGACGACGCGAAGAAGTGAAACCGGGCGTGGGCGATTCGCAGTGACTGACCTTTTCGGCATGCCGGACGAGCCGGCGCCACCCGCGCGCGCTGCCTCTGCCGCGACCGAGGCCCGTGCCTCGGCCAACGCGCCGCTGGCCGAACTGCTGCGCCCGAAAACGCCGGACGAGGTGATCGGCCAGCAGCACCTGCTCGGCCCGGGCAAGCCGCTGCGTCTGGCTTTCGAATCCGGCATCCCGCACTCGATGATCCTGTGGGGCCCGCCGGGCGTCGGCAAGACCACGCTGGCGCGGCTGATGGCCAACGCCTTCGACGCCGAATTCACTGCGCTGTCGGCCGTGTTCTCCGGCGTCAAGGACATCCGCGAAGCGATGCAGCGTGCCGAGACGGTGGCCGCCAACACCGGGCGGCGCACCATCCTTTTCGTCGACGAAGTGCATCGCTTCAACAAGGCGCAGCAGGACGCCTTCCTGCCCTACGTCGAATCGGGTGTCGTCACCTTCATCGGCGCCACCACCGAGAACCCGAGTTTCGAGGTCAATTCGGCGCTGCTGTCGCGTGCTTCGGTCTATGTGCTGCAGAGCCTGACCGAGGACGAAATGGTGACGCTGTTCGAACGCGCGCGTGAAGCGGCACTCGGCGGCCTGAACTTCGACGAGGACGCGCGCACGCGGCTGATCGGCTTCGCCGACGGCGACGCGCGCAAGCTGCTGAACCTGCTCGAACAGCTGGGTACGGCCGCGCGTACCGCCAAGGTCGATCCGGTGACGGCGGCCTTTGTCGACAGCACCTTGTCGCGCAACCTGCGCCGCTTCGACAAGGGCGGCGACGCCTATTACGATCAGATATCTGCGCTGCACAAATCAGTGCGCGGTTCCAATCCGGACGCGGCGCTGTACTGGTTCGTGCGCATGCTCGACGGCGGCGCCGATCCGCTCTACCTGGGCCGGCGCATCGTGCGCATGGCGGTCGAGGACATCGGCCTCGCCGATCCGCGCGCGCTCGAAATTTCGCTGCAGGCCTGCCAGACCTACGAGCGCCTCGGTTCGCCCGAAGGCGAGCTGGCGCTGGCACAGGCCGTCATCTTCCTTGCGTGCGCCGCCAAGTCGAATGCCGTGTACATGGCCTACAACGCGGCGCGCCGTTTCGTGAGTGAGGACGGCTCGCGACCGGTACCGCTGCACCTGCGCAACGCGCCGACCAAGCTGATGAAGAATATGGGCTTCGGCGCCGAATACCGCTACGCGCACGACGAGGAGGGCGGCTACGCGGCCGGCGAGCGCTATCTGCCGGACGGCATGAAGGACGTGCAGTGGTACCAGCCGACCGACCGCGGCATGGAAGCCAAGATCGCCGAAAAACTGAACTGGCTGCGCGAACAGGACCGCAAGGCGCGGGGCGACTGATCGAGGCGACCGCGCCGTTGCAGGCAAGGCCGCTTCCACAGGGATAGCGCCCAACCCGCGGCAGTAGCTGGGGTTCTGTGGGAGAGATCGCGCCCGACCTGTGGTCGGAGCCGGATTTCTGTGGGAGGGGTCTTCTGACCCCGACAGCGGCGGTGGGCGGCGCGTAGCGCCAGTTTCAGGCCCTGTCGGCAGCAAGGCCGCCTGCCTCAGCGGCCCTCGCTGCGCAGTCCCGTGCCGAAGACCGTGGGAGCGAGTTTGCTCGCGATTGCGGCCGTGATCGAAGCCCGTGGTCGTCCGAGGGCGCATCGCGACCAGAGGTCGCTCCCACGAAAGCACTCCCAAGCCGAGGCCCGAGCCGGGTTTCTGTGGGAGGGGTCTTCCGACCCCGACAGCGGCGGTGAAGCGCAGCGACGCGCTATTTCGCCCGCTTCAACACACCGATCGGCGGTGCCCAGCCTTCGCCCGGCGCCTTCTTGCTGGTGACCAGCGTGAGCTGGGCTGGCGCGAACACGTTGGCGTTGTGGGTGACCGGTGTGGTGATCAGGTACTGCGCCCGCGTGGCGCCGAGGAAGCGGCCGACGCGGTCGATGTTGGCGACGTCGAGGTGGGCGAAGGGTTCGTCGATGAACACGAAGCCGCCCGGTCGGGTGTCGTCCATCAGCAGCGCGATCAGCAGGATGAGCGACTTCATCACCTGCTGGCCGCCGGACGCTTCGCCGTCGTTGAGGCCGACCGCGCCCTTGCGGTCGAAGTCGAAGCTCACGTCGAGCCCGGCCTGGGCCAGCGACAGGTCGTCGTTGTCCAGATGCGGCGTCGGGCAGTCGACGCCGACGCCGGCCAGGTCGCCGAGGGCGCGCAGGTTCTTTGCGTACTGGCGCACCGTGGCGCGCAGCTTGGCGATGTAGGCCGAGCGCGCGTCGTCGGTCAGGCGGCGCGCGGTGGCGCAGTAACCCTGGCGGGCAGCGTAGTCCTGCTCACGCTTGGCGAGGTCGTCACGCAGGCGCTCGCGCAAGGTGAGCGCCGACGGGTCGGTGATCCAGTCACCGCGTGCCAGCAGCTCGCGCAGGCGGCCCAGCTCGCGCCGTGCCGCGCGGGCGTCGCCGTAACGTTCGGCAAGCTGTGCCAGTTCCTGCGGGTCCAGCCAGTGCGCCGGCATGCCGCGACGACGCGCGCGCAGCTGCAGCAGGCGGCGCGCCTGTTCGTTGCGGCGCGGTGCCGACTCCTGCGTCAGCTCGCGCAGGCGGCGACCGGTGTCGTCGATCTCGCGGCGGCGGCGGTCGGATTCGACCTCGATGCCGCGCAGGTTTTCGTTCAGCCTTTCGACCTCGCGGCGGGCGGCATCGCGTGCCGCTTCGGCGGCTGCGCTGCGTTCGCGTGCGGCCGGCTGTGCCTGCGCGGCGGCGGCGAATTCGGCGCTGCGTTCGGCCAGCAGCGTGGCCGACTGCAGACCGAGCAGACGGGCGCGCAGCGCCTTCAGCCGTTCGCGCGCGGCGTCGAGCTGCGGACTCAGTTCGCGCCGCTGGTTGTCGAGCGCGGCGATGTCGGCGCCGAGCTGGGCGATGCGCGCCTGGCGGGCCAGTTCGCCGAAGTGGAACTCGGCGGGCCGGCCGAGGTGGCGGGCGCCGCGGCGTTCCTTGTGATAGCCGTCGCGGGTGATCCATTCAGCGTCGCGCGGCAGGCTGCGCGCCGCTTCGGCGTCGTCGACGCGCTGCATGCGGTTCAGCAGGTCGCACAGCCAGCGCGGCACCGGGGCGGCGAAGCGCACCACTTCGGCGAGTGAACCGGCACGCGGCGCGGCCGCGGCTTCGCGTTCACCGACGATGAAGTGGCGGAAGCGCGCGCGTTCGCCCAGCGCCCACGCGGTGTGGCGGTCGTCCTCGCGCTCCAGCAGGATGAGGTGGCGGTAGGGCCGCAGCACCGCTTCGAGCGCCGCCTGCCAGGCGGTGTCGGTCACCTCGACCACGTCGGACAGCGCGCTGTGCGCGATGCCGGCTTCGTCCAGCCCAGCGCGGAATTCACTCACTTCGCGGTCGCTCGGTGCGCCGCGGCGTTCACGTGCGGCGCGCAGCGCCTCGGTCTTTTCCTCGAAGCGCAGCACCAGGGCACGTTCGTCGGCGGCCAACCGGGCGGCGGTCGATTCCGCCTCGGCGTGCTCGGCTTCCAGCGCCAGCGCGTCGGCGCCATGCTCGCTGGCGACGCGTTCGCGCAGCTTGCGCTCCTCATCGAGCAGGCGCTCGATGTCGCGCAGCGCGTCATGCGCCGCCAGCTGTTCGGTCTCGGTGGCCTTCTCGGCAGCGCGTGCGGCATCCAGCGCCGACTTCGCGGTGTCGCGCTCGCCCTTCACCGATTCCAGCCGCGCCGACACGGCATCGTGCTCGACGCGCAGCCTGCGCAGGTCTTCGCGCAGCCGCGTCAGACCGCTGCGCTCGCCCTCGATGTCGCGGCTCAGTTCGGCCACTTCCAGCCGCGGCACGATTTCGGCCTCCAGCGCGTGCGCCTCGTCCGAATGCTGCTTCCATTCGAGGTAGTTGTCGGCTTCCATGCGCTTGGCTTCGGCCTGGGTGCGCAGGCGGTCGAGGTCGAGGCCGATGCTTTCCAGTTCGCGCTCGGCGCTCTTCTGCTCCTCGCGCGCGGCCTGGTAGTTGTCCAGCACCTCCTTGTCGCCGAACACGTCGAACACGAGGTCGAGCAGGGCACGCGGCGAGTACTCGCACAGCTTGTCGGTGTCGCCCTGTTCGAGCGACAGCACCTTGGCGATGGCCGGTGTCAGGCCGCCCCAGGCGAGGCGGTTCTGGTAGTCGCGCAGGCCGGCCCAGTCGCTGCCGGCTTCCAGCTGTTCGATCGCCACATTGCCGTCGACGATGGCGTAGTCGCGCGTCCAGTCGCCGCCGGCGCGCTTGATGCGGCAGGCCAGCGTCACTTCGTCGTGGATGCAGGGGAAGAAGGGCCGCTTGCCGGTGCCGCCCGGCACATTGGCGACGACCGCGCGTATCCAGGCGAAGTCGCGGTCGGCGCGGCGGACGTAGCGGCGGAAGTCGCGCTTGCCGGAACAGCGCAGCGCGAACAGCGTGCGCAGCGCGTCGAGCAGCGTGGTCTTGCCGGAGCCATTGGGACCGACGATGGTGATGATCTGGGCGTCGAGCGGCAGCGTGAAGCGCCGCCAGAAATCCCAGTGCACCAGTTCGAGTTGCTTGATGTGGAACATGGTCGTGGATCGTCAGCGCGAGTGAAGGGGGCGTCGGAACGGGGTCGGCGTCATCATTCTTCGCCGTCCTCGTCGGCCTGCGCGTCCTGCGCCAGTTCGAAGGCGTTCGCTGCGGGCAGGCGATGGCCGGCTTCGGCCAGTACGTCGGCCAGCGTGCCGTGGATGACGCGGTCGGCCAGGATGCGGTAGTCGAGCAGCACGTCGAGCAGCGGGCCTTCGAGCACCTGGCCGCCGCGCCGCTCGATGAAGCCGAGACGGGCCAGCTTGCCCAGTGCGAAATTGAGCTTGGTCTTGCCACCGAGGCGGTTGCCGAAGTCGGCTGCCAGCGACGCTTCGGACAGCGCGCCCGATACGGTCTCGCCGTGCTCGACCGGCGTTTCGGCGCCGAACATGTCGTCCTGGCCGTCGTCGTGCAGGCTGCGGCGGTTCACCTGGCGCTCGCGCTTGGGCAGCACGATGAGCGCCCAGATCACCATCAGCCAGGCCAGTTCATCGCGCGTCAGACCGACGTTGGACGCCGCGTACTCGCGGCCCTGGCCGAACACCGGTTCGCGCATGTCTTCGGACAGACCGACCGCGATGTGCGCGGCATAGGGGTTGTCGAGCAACTGCAGGCCGACTGTGGCCAGCCGGTTGTCCAGCGCGTGGCGGAAGCTGTCGTCGACCAGCGCGCGCCGCGCCAGCACGTCGGAACGCGGGATCGAGCGGTGCGCCAGCAGGCGGGCGGTGAGGGTGCGCAGTTCTGTTTCCATCGTCACTCGCGTCAGGTCAGGGTTGATTCGTCATCCGCGGCGCGACTTCGCCGACCGTGATGGCGGCGACGTTGTCGTCGTCGACCGGCTGGATGTCTTCGCTGAAGCGCACGTCCACCGGCATGCGCAGGAAGTCGGCGATCGGGCCCTCGCCGGCTTCGCGCATGCCGTCGGCGTCGCTGTCGCGCAGCAGCGCCAGCAGCGACATGCGGTAGGAAGCCTGGGCGAAGCTGCCGCCGGGCACCACGTCGGCAAGCGACGACGGCGCGCTGAGGCGTTCGATGCGCTGGCCGAACAGTTCGAGCAGGCGCAGGTCTTCCATCTGCGGCGCCGGTGCGACCGGCGCTTCGTCCGGCGCCGGCAGCGCGGAGGTGCCGGCTTCCGGCACCGGTTCGTTGGCGGCGGCCGGCTCGGCGCGGTCCAGCAGTTCGTGGCCGCCGGCCAGCAGCGTGAGATCGGGGCAGGGCGTCAGCGCGTCGGCGCACAGACCGGCCAGTGCGGCCGCATCCAGCCCGCGCAGCCAGCTGGCCACGTCGGACGACGAGATGCCGGAGCCGCCCAGCGTCACGCGCTGCGACTCGATCTTGTTCAGCGCGCGCTGGAAGGAGGCATCGACCCGCGCCAGCCGCGACTGCGCCAGACCGATGCGCTGCGCCAGACTGGCGCGCTCGAACGGGATGTCCTCGTCGGCCAGCAGTTCACGCAGCAGCAGCGTGCCGCGATCCAGCCAGCGCGCGTTGGCGGCGAGCCGGCGGCGCGCCGACAGGATGCGGAATTCGGAGCCGGAGGCGATGGCGTCCTCGAAGTGCAGCGTGAGGTCGTTCAGCTTGCCCAGCAACTGCTGCAGCGCTTCGCCGGTATCGCCATCGACCGCCTGCAGACCCGCGAGCTGGGCGGTCAGGAAGCCCAGCTCGACGTCCTCGTCGCCCGACAGTTCGAGCAGCATGGTGAGTGCGGCGCAGGCATTGCGGCCGACGTCGGACAGCAGGTACTGGCCATCGGCGATCAGCAGCAGCGCGTGGTCGCGCAGCCGGCGCAGCACCGTTTCGAGCTTGACCGGATCGATGAAGGCGAAGCGGGCACGCAGCGCGTCTGGCGACCAGCGCGGCATGTCAGCGGTGCGGCCGATCTCGCCCAGCACCATCACGCGCATCAGCACCTCGGCTTCCGAGCCGTGGAACAGCGTGGTGAAGGCGGCCAGCATCGGACGCGCGCGCAGCAGTCGGTCCAGTTCGGGCACTTCGTCGGCATCGACGCCGGGGGCGAGGAAGTCGGTGAAGCCGGCAGCGTTGTCGATGCTCACTTGTACAGCTCCAGTGCGGCGATGCGCGCGTCGATGTCGGCCAGCACCGCGTTGTAGGCGGGCGCGCCGACGCCACCGAAACGACGCTGGAATGCCGCTTCCGGCATGAATTCAGCAAGGCCCGCGATCGACGGCAACAGGTCTTCGGTCGCCGGATCGCCGCCGAGTATGCGGCTCACTGCGTCGTCGCCGGCGGCGATGCGTTCGCCGAGACGGGTGCCGGCACGGTCGGCCAGCAGATCGGTGAAGGAAAAACCGCTGCCGCCGCGCGCGTCGCGTATTTCCTTCGACAGGCCGATCGCGTTCGCCCACTGAGCGCCGGCGTGGGCGGCAATCAGTGCGGAACCGACGAAGTGCTGCGTCAGGTCCTCACGTCCGTGCAGCGTCAGCACCTGGCGCGGAACCGGTGGCCAGTCGGCGGCGGCCGGTATCAGCAGGGCAGGCGAGCGGCCATTCACGTGCAGCGCCAGTGCGAGCAGGGCCGAGCGTTGTTCGGCGACCGTGTCGCCGCCGCGCGTCTGTGCCAGTGCGAACAGTCGCTGCAGCACCGGCGGCAGGCTGTCGACGTCGCGCGCTGCGCCGCCTTCGCGCAGCGCGAGTACGGCGGTGCGCAACTCGGCGTGATAGGCGGCCAGCCGCTCAGCTTCGCCGGCCGGCAGCAGCGCGCGCATGCCCTCGGCAGCCACCTGCCTGCTCAGTGCGTAGTCGATGCGCAGCCCATCGCGCGAAATCCGTGCGCCGCGCACGACCTCGGACAGCAGAGCCGGATCGCCGCCATAGCCGAACTGGCGCAGCAGCCAGGGCAGGGCGGCTGCGAAGGCGGTGCGTGCGATCGGGGCTGGTAGCGACAGACTGCCGATCTGCAGTCCGTTCAGCCGCGGCTCGCCGTCGGCGATGACGACGGGCGCGTCGATATTGAGCCAGAGGGTGCCGGGTAGTGCGGTGGCGGTACGCAGATTCATCTGCCCGTCGACGCTGACCGCCTGCGCCCGCGTGTCCGGCAGCCGCTTCGCCGCGATCTGCAGCAGGGCCTGCACTTCGTCGGTCGCCAGCACGATGCTGCGGCGCTCGCCGTCGCGCAGCCGGCGCGGGTCGAGTTCGCCCAGCCGCTTGGCGGCCCGCTCGGCCGAGCGGGCGGAGATGACCGCCTGCGCGTCGGTGATCGACGGTGCGCTGTCGAGCGCCGCCCACAGTGCAAGCAACAGGGCGGCGACGCTCAGCGCGACGCCGAACATCACGGCGCGCAGCAGGAAACGCACCGTCAGACGCCCTGTTTCAGGCTGGCCTGGATGAAGCCGTCGAGGTCGCCGTCGAGCACGGCCTGCGTGTTGCCGACTTCGTGATTGGTGCGCAGGTCCTTGATGCGGCTCTGGTCGAGCACGTAGGAGCGGATCTGGTGACCCCAGCCGATGTCGCTCTTGGTGTCTTCCAGCGCCTGCTGTGCCGCCTGGCGCTTGCGCAGTTCGGCTTCGTACAGCCGAGACTTCAGCATGGCCATCGCTTCGGCACGGTTCTTGTGCTGCGAGCGGTCGTTCTGGCACTGCACGACGATGCCGGTCGGCACGTGCGTGATGCGGATGGCCGAATCGGTCTTGTTGATGTGCTGACCGCCGGCGCCGGAGGCGCGGAAGGTGTCGACGCGCAGATCGGCCGGGTTGATGTCGACCTCGATCGAGTCATCGACTTCCGGGTACACGAACACGCTGGAAAAGCTGGTGTGGCGACGCGCACCGGAATCGAAGGGGCTCTTGCGCACCAGCCGATGGATGCCGGTTTCGGTGCGCAGCGTGCCGTAGGCGTATTCGGCGCTGATCTTCAGCGTGGCGCTCTTGATACCGGCGACTTCGCCTTCGGACTCTTCCAGTACCTCGACGCCGAAACCCTTGCGTTCGCAGTACTTCACGTACATGCGCAGCAGCATCGACGCCCAGTCCTGCGCTTCGGTGCCGCCGGCGCCGGCCTGGATTTCCAGGAAGCAGTTGCTCGGGTCCTGCGGGTTGTTGAACATGCGGCGAAATTCGAGGCCAGCGACGTCGGCTTCGATCTTTTCCTTGTCCGCTTCGATGGCGACCACGGTGTCCTCGTCCGCTTCTTCGCGGGCGAGTTCGAACAGGTCACGGGTGTCGGCCAGGCGGGCGTCGATCGATTCCAGCGTGCGCACGACCGCTTCCAGTCCGTGCTTTTCCTTGCCCAGTTCCTGCGCGCGCGCGGCGTCGTTCCAGACCGTCGGGTCCTCGAGTGCGCGTTCTACTTCTTCGAGCCGCGATGCCTTGGCATCGTAGTCAAAGATACCTCCGCAGTTCGCCGGCCCGCGATTGCAGGTCGGTCAGGTGATTGGCGATGGCGTTGAGGCGTTCTGCTTCCATGGTAGGTACCGGCCGAATTGCGTAAAACCCGGCATTCTACCGTTGCAGGCGGCCGGGATGTTTTCCCTTGTCCGGATCGGGCGCCTGCGACACCTTGTGAGGGAGGATTTCCCGTGCTGCGGCCGTGACCGATTCGCGGAAATCCTGAACCTGATGGCGCATTCCGCTCTCTATACTGCGCGACGCTGCCGGTTCGGCACACGACAAGAAAACGACGGAGGATTCCCCATGAAGCTCAAATCCGCGATGCGCGGCCTGATTCCGGCTGCGCTGTTCTCGATGATGGCGGGTGCAGGTCTGGTGCAGGCTGCCGGCACCGCCTACGTGAGCAACCAGGACGGCGGCATTTCCATCATCGATCTGGCGAAGATGGAGGTCACCGGCGAATACGAGGTGGGCGGCAAGGTGCCGCGCGGCCTGGGCGTCACCGACGACGGCAAGACGCTGGTGGTTGCCGTGCGCGAAACCGGCGACATCGCACTGATCGACACCGCCAGCGGCAAGGTGACCAAGCGCGTCAAGATAGGCAAGAACCCGGAATTCGTACGGGTGCGCGGCAACATGGCCTTCGTATCCTTCGAGCCGACGTCGAAGCTGGGCCCGCCGCCCAAGCCGGGCGCGGAAAAGAAGGATGATGACAAGAAGGCTGGCGGCAAGGAAGGCGGCCACGGTCACGACGACGATGACGACGATGACAAGGAACCGGCCAAGGTCGCGGTGATCGACCTGAAGAAGGGCAAGGTGATCCGCAACATCGTTGGCGGTCCGGAAACCGAAGGCATCGAATTCACCGCCGACGGCAAGCGTCTGGTGGTGACCAACGAGGCCGACAACACGCTGACGCTGCACGACATCAAGACCGGCAAGCTGCTGAAGAAGGTCGACGTCGAGAAGCACGGTGCCCGTCCGCGCGGCATCAAGCTGTCGCCGGACGGCAAGACCTTCATCGCGACGCTGGAGTTCGGCAACAACTTCCTGGTGCTCGACGACAAGCTGAACCCGGTCAAGACGGTCGCCACCGGCCAGACGCCCTACGGTGTCGCCTTCGACAGCAAGGGCGAACGCCTGTTTGTCGCCACCGCCCGGGCCAAGGCGCTTGAGGTGTACGACGCGAAGACCTTCGCCAAGATCAAGGACGTTCCGCTGAACGCCGAGCGCTGCTGGCACTTCACCTTCACGCCGGACGAGAAGCAGATTCTCGTGGCCTGCGGCCGTTCGGATGCAGTGGTGATCATCGATGCGGAGAAGCTCGAAGTCACCGGCAAGATCGAGGACAAGAAGCTGCCCTGGGGCGTCGTCACCTTCCCGCGCGCGATGGGCAGTCTCGACCAGAACTGATCCGCTTCGCTCGTTCGTTGTCCTGGGCCCGCCGCAAGGCGGGTTCTTTTTTGTACTGCATTGTCCCGAAGCTGAAATACGCCGCGCGCAGACTGCCCGTGTCAATCTTCATGTCATGGAGCCTGCGTGGACGAGCGCAGCATGCTTCTGCCGGATCGGCGGCGACTGGCCTGGGCCGAGTACGGTGATCCGTTCGGCTATCCGGTCATCCTGTGTCACGGCGTTCCGGGTTCGCGCCGTCAGGTGCCGCCCTTCGATGCGCTCACCAGCGAGCGGCACGCGCGCCTCATCGTGCCCGACCGTGCCGGCTACGGCCTGTCCGATGGCGCGCCCGGCTGGGGTCTGGCGCAATGGCGGCAGGACGTCGGCGCGCTGGTCGATCACCTGAAGCTGGGCGACTTCGCGGTCGGCGGTGTGTCCGGCGGCGCGCCATTCGCCTGCGCGCTGGTGGCGGAGTTCGGTGAGCGGGTGTCGCGACTGGTGCTGGTCAGCGGCGTGGCGCCCGGGTACGGCGCCTCGGCGGATGCGCTCAAACTGCATCCTTTCGAAGCGGTGATGGTCCGCCTCGCGGTGCGCACCCCCCGCCTCGCCAGGCTGCTGATCGAGCCGCTGGCCGTCGTTGCCGCGCTGTGGCCCAGGACCTACCTGTCGGCCATGTGCCGGCTGGTCGGCGAGGCCGACCGCGCAGAACTGGCACGCGCGGACATCCACGACATGTTCTTCGACGATCTGCCGAGCGCCGCCCGCCAGGGCGCGGCCGCCATCGTCCGCGATCTGGCGATTGCCGCCTCCGACTGGCAACTCACGCTGCAGAACTATCCGGGCACCGTCGAGATCGTGCAGGGCTGCGACGACGCCATCGTACCGGCCGACTGCGCCAGTCGGCTCGCCTTCCTGTTTCCGCAGGCCAGCGTGCGGCTGCTGGCCGGCGAGGGACACTTCTTCGTATTCAGCCGCTGGAGCGAAATTCTTGCCGCGCTGATGGCACGGCGCTGGCGTCACGAACAGGAGGTGCAGATGCCGCTGCCGCGCACGCCGGTGCCGTCGTCACCCCGCTGAAACATTCGGCTGCAAGAATCCGCGCCGGTTGTTGCAAAGTGTTGCAACCGCCGGCGCGTCTGTTGCGGCATCGGACAGGCTTCATTCGAACGACGGCCACAAGGCTGCTTCCATCCCGGTTTCTACATGACAGATCCGCTCGCGCAGGATCAGATCGACGTGCAGCTATTGCTGTTTACGATCGAAACCTCGATCCGGGTCGTCAAGCGCTTCCAGTTCTTTCTGTGGGCGCAGGGTTCGCTGCAGACCTTTCTGCCGCACGAAACGCTGCTCTGCGCCTGTGGCGACATCGAGCGCGGCGACTACCGCGCTTCGGTGTTCTCGCGCTCGGTACTGTCACCCGAATACGAGTCGAGACTGATCGATCCGGCCTCCGGGCTGATGGCGCGCCTGCTCGACGACTGGCGCGCCGGCGCGCGCGAGCCGCTCGCCTACGGCGGTGGCGTGCGCGGCCGCAGCGGTGCCGCCGCGCTGCGCACACTCGGGCTGCAGCACGCGCTGGCGCACGGTTGCCGCGAGGCGCGCGGCGAGCAGTCGACCTTCTTCGCGCTGCTCGGCATGCCCGATGCGCCGACCGATCAGGACGCCCGCCGCATCGAACTGCTGATGCCCAATCTGCACCTGGCGCTGCTGCGCATCACCGAATTCGAGCGGCGCGAGGGCGCCGAGCGCGCGAACGGCCGCTACAGCTCGCCGCTGACGCTGAGCGCGCGCGAACTGCAGGTGCTCGACTGGGTACGCGAGGGCAAGACCAACCATGAAATCGGGCAGATCCTCGACATCAGCCCGCTCACCGTGAAGAACCATATCCAGAAGATCCTGCGCAAGCTCGACGTGACCAATCGCGCGCAGGCCGTGGCGCGGCTGGCGGCGCTGCGCGCGCACGAAGCCGGCCGGGATCTGGCAGGAGAAACATGATGAATGCACGGAAGATCGCAGCCTGCGTGCTGCTGGCATGTGCCGGCGCCGTGGGCGCACAGGAGTTGCCGCCGGAGTGGCAGGGCGTGATCGCTGAACCTGCGCGCCCGCGCGCGGCGATGCCCACCACACCGATCGAGTACGCCGACATGCGTCGCACCGGCGACGACGCCGGCCCGCGCGACTACCGCAGCGCCGATTACGCGATGCTGTCGGCGGCCCGCCGTGGCGACTGGGCGGCCGTGAATCGGCTGCTCAAGTCGGGCGCCGCACCGAATGTGCGCGACGTGTGGGGCGACAGCGTGCTGGCGCGTGCCGCCGCTGCCGGCGAGACCGAAACGGTGCGCGCACTGCTGGCCGCCGGCGCACATGTCGACCGCAAGGGCGCGTCGGGTTTCACCCCGCTCGGCGCCGCCGCACTGGCCGGCCATCACAAGGTCGTCGCGCTGCTGTTGCGCGCCGGTGCCGACGTCGACGCGAAGAGCGCGAACGGGCACGTGCCGATGATAGACGCCGTGATGCTGGATCGCGCCGAGGTGGTGGCCGAACTGGTGCGTGCGCGCCCGGATTGGCTGGTCTATGAGCGCGAACTGGGCCGGCACGCCCTGTCGCTGGCCGCCTCGCTGGGTCATGTACGCGTGCTCGACCAGTTGCTGGCCGCCGGCTTCGACCCCAATCTCCCGGACCGGGCCGGCTTCAATGCGCTGTACTGGGCGGTGTTCCGCAAGCAGCGACTGGCGGTGGCCCACCTGCTGGCCTCGGGCGCCGACCCCGGGGCGATGTCGACCGAGATCTACGACTGACCTTTGGGAGCGGCCATGGCCGCGATGCGGCCGTCGCTGTCCGCCTGCCTCGATTCAGGCGGCGTCGGGGTCAGAAGACCCCTCCCACAGAACTCCGGCCCTGGCGCTGGCGGCAGGTCGGGCACCTCCCCAGTGGGAGCGGCCTTGGCCGCGACGCGGCTTCGGCTCAGGTCACCGTCGGAAGCCAACTCGCTGCCAAGGCATCACCGCCTGCACAATGCGCCGATACCACACGGCCGCTGCACATATCGGGCTGCGGAGCACAGTGCCCGTCTTTCGCGACACCGGCGCGCCAGAATGGGCACAGGCCGCACACGTCCTCCGCCCGGCCTTGGCTGGCGGGTGTTCCGGGGCGGGTGGTACCATTGAGCGCTTTTTCCCGCGTCCGCCGCTACCGGTTCCCAAGGTTCGAATACATGGTGTCATCCAATCAGGTGGCTGAACACGTCCGTTCGGTGCACGCCATCATCAGCCGCCCGCAGCGCCCGTCCGGCCATGAACTGGTGGCCCGTTCGTGGCTGCGCTGCTTCCATGAACTGGGCCTCGATCCCGCCGCCGAAGACGCGCCGCCGCCGCTGGCGCCGCAGGCCTGGCGCGAGCGCGGCGACAAGCTGGGCGAGGTGATGGACAGCGCGGTGCCGGAGATGCAGACGCTGCACCGCCAGCTCGACGATCCCAATTCCGCGCTGGTGCTGGCCGATGCCGAAGGCGTCATCGTCAGCATCGTGCGCCATCCCGGTTTCGCGCGCGAAGCGTCGCTGCGCGGGCTGGTCGAGGGCGCGCGCTGGAGCGAGGACATCCAGGGCACCAACGGCATCGGCACCGTACTGACCGAACGCCATTCTCTGGTCATTTCGCGCGAGGAACATTTCTTCGCCCGCCATACCGACATGGTGTGCGCCGCTGCCCCGATCTACGACGGCGTTGGCGAAGTCGCCGCGGTGCTCGCGGTCTGCTCGCTGGCGCCGGGCGGTGCCCGGGCGCTGCGCGCCCTGGTCGAGCGCTCGGCCCGCGTGATCGAGCACCGCGCTTTCCGCGCGCGCCACGCCACCGACTACATCATCCGCTTCCACGCCCATGCCGGACGCGTGCTGACCGCGGTGGACGGCATGCTGGCGCTGACGCCGGAAGGCGAGGTGATCGAAGCCAACCACACCGCCTTCGAACTGCTGTCGCCGGAGGGCGAGGCGCTGCTCGGGCGCGAAGTGACCGAATTCTTCGGCCAGTCGCTGCCGGAACTGCTGTCGCGCACCTTCCGTTCCGGCTTCCATCCGCTCACGCTGTCGATGCCGCAGCACCAGACCTGGCACCTGCTGGCGCAGCAGCCGGCGCGCAACCGCGCCCAGGCCGGCACGCGCGGCACCGATTCGGCGTCGGCCGCGCAGGCGCTGGCCGAACTCGACCTCGGCGACCTGCGCATGGCCGGCAACGTGCACAGCGCGATGCGCATTCTCGATCGCGACATTCCGCTGCTCATTTCCGGCGAAACCGGCACCGGCAAGGAAGTGTTCGCGCGTGCCTTCCACGCGTCGAGCCAGCGTGCGCGCGGGCCCTTCGTCGCCATCAACTGTGCGTCGCTGCCGGAAGCGCTGATCGAATCCGAACTGTTCGGCTACAAGCAGGGCGCATTCACCGGTGCCAACCGCGACGGCCGTCGCGGCAAGGTGCTGCAGGCGGACGGCGGCACGCTCTTCCTCGACGAGATCGGCGACATGCCGCTGCAACTGCAGGCCCGTCTGCTGCGGGTGCTCGAAGAGCGCAAGGTGACGCCGCTGGGCGGCGAGAACGCGGTGCCGGTCGATCTGCAGCTGGTGTGCGCGACGCACCGCGACCTGCGCGCCATGGTGCGCGAGGGCAGCTTCCGCGAGGACCTCTACTACCGGCTGCGCGGCATGGAAGTGACGCTGCCGGCGCTGCGCGACCGCACCGACCGCCGTGCGCTGATCGAGCGCTGCCTGACCGAGGAAAGCGCCGGCCGGCACCCGCCGATACGGCTGGGTCAGGCGGCCATGCAGGTGCTGGACCGCTTCCGCTGGCCGGGCAACATCCGCCAGATGCGCTACGTGCTGCGCACGCTGGTCGCGTTGTGCGACGGTCCGGAAATCACGCTGCGCGACATGCCGCCGGAACTGATGGATGCGCCGGAACCGATGCCCGCCGTCGCACCGGCCGCCCACCCGACCGACACGACGGGCGAGCCCGTGCAGTCGACGCCGAGCAACCTCAATCCGCTACAGTCGGCCGAGCGCGACGCGCTGCTGTCGGAGCTGCGCCGCCACCGCTGGAACATTGCCGGACTGGCGCGCGAACTCGGCGTCAGCCGAAACACCGTCTACCGGAAGATGAAACGTCTGGACATCGACACCGACACGCAGGCCGGCGATGGCTACTGATCCGCGCCTGAACGACATCCCGGACGAAGCCGAGGTCCTGCCCGATGCGCGCATCGCCTGGGGGCTGACCGGTTCCGGCCACTTCCTGAAGGAGTCGCTGGAGTTCGCCGACACGCTCGACCGCATCGACCTCTTCATGTCGCGCGCCGGCGAGGAGGTGCTGAACATGTACGGTTACCCGCTGGCCGACATGAAGAAGCGCTACCGCATCTTCCGTGACAGCACGGCGAGCGCGGCGCCGGTCGGGCTGTTCTACCAGGGGCAGTACCACACGGTGGTGATCGCCCCGGCCACCTCGAACACCGTGGCCAAATGCGCGCTCGGCATCTCCGACACGCTGGTCACCAACATCTTCGCCCAGGCCGGCAAGCTGCGCATTCCCATCATCGTGTTCGCCTGCGACAACGAGCCGGTGGTGATCACCGAATCGCCGAGCGAATGGGTGACGCTGTACCCGCGCTCGATCGACCTCGAGCACACCGGGCGCCTGGCCGGTTTCGAAGGCGTCACCGTGGTGAAGAGCGTTGAGGAACTGCAGAGTGCGCTCAGGCAGAGACTTGCGGCCGTCGGTCGTTGATCGCGCGATCGACGATCCGATGAGCGACGAACTCCGGCATGGCTGAACAAGACGTCCGCGCCGAACGCATCCTCTTCCTGACCGGGCATCTGGCGCTGAAGAGCCTGCAGCGCATCCTCGATGACATGCAGCCGCTGCCCTTCGAGGCGCGCGTGCTCGACGTCGGCATCAACGTGGCCGGCCTGATGACGGCCGAGCTGATCCGCCGCCGCGTGCCGGCGCCGGTCGATGCCGACCGCATCATCGTGCCCGGCCGCTGCCGCGGTGATCTCGACGCGCTGTCGCAGCACTTCGGCCTTCCGGTGCAGCGCGGGCCGGACGAGGTGAAGGACCTGCCGCAGCACTTCGGCCGCAAGGCGAAGAAGCGCGAGCTGACGCAGCACGACGTGCTCATCTTTGCCGAAATCGTCGATGCGCCGCAGGTCGACGTCGACACCGTGCTCGCCACCGCGCGCCGCTACCGCCGCGACGGCGCTGACGTGATCGACATCGGTTGCCTGCCGGACACACCCTTCCCGCACATGGAGGACTGCATCCGTGCGCTGAAGGCCGAGGGCTTCCAGGTCAGCATCGATTCGCTCAACACCGACGACCTGCTGCGCGGCGCCTACGCGGGTGCCGACTATCTGCTGAGCCTGAAGAAGAGCACGTTGTGGGTGGCCGACGAGGTCGATGCCATTCCGGTGCTGATTCCGGAGACGCCGGGCGACCTCGATTCGCTGCGCGAAGCGGTGGACATCATGACGGCGCGCGGACTGCCCTTTTACGCCGACCCCATCGTCGAGCCCATCCACTTCGGTTTCACGGCGTCCATCGTGCGCTATCACGAACTGCGACGCTCGCACCCCCAGGTGCCGATGATGATGGGCGTGGGCAACCTGACCGAACTGACCGACGCCGATACCAGCGGCATCAATGCGCTGCTGTTCGGCATCATTTCCGAGCTGCGCATCGGTGCCGTGCTGGCGACCGAAGTGAGTCCGCACGCGCGTCGCGCAGTGAAGGAAGCCGACATCGCACGGCGCGTCATGTTCGCCGCGCGCGAGGACAACGCGCTGCCGCGCGACTATTCCGACGACCTGATGACCACGCATCAGCGCCGCCCCTTTCCCGACACACCGCAGGAGATCGCCGAGATCGCCGCCACCGTGCGCGACCCGAACTTCCGCATCCAGGTGAGCGAGCAGGGCATACACATCTACAACCGCGACGGCCTGCAGGTGCATACCGATCCGTTCGCGCTCTACCCCGGGCTGAATGTCGCCGAGGACGGCGGGCACGCGTTCTACCTCGGCGTCGAACTGGCACGCGCGCAGATCGCCTGGCAGCTCGGCCGCCGTTACGCGCAGGACGAAGAACTGCAGTGGGGCGCCGCGGTCGAGAAGAAGGAGCAGGATCTGATGGCGCACTGCGCGCCCGGCACCACGCTGCAGCGCAAGACGAAGCGCAGGCAGACGGACGCGCCGCCGCCGGCCGACGACACACAGGACCAAGCATGATCTGGGAAACCATACTGACCACCGTGGATGTGCAGGGCCGCACCCACATCACGCCGCTGGGCGTGCGCGAGGAACGCGGGCTGACCGTGCTCGCGCCCTTCCGTCCCTCGGGCACGCTGGACAATGTGCTCGCCACGCGCATCGCAGTGGTGAACTTCACCGATGACGTGCGCGTGTTCGCCGGTGCGCTGACCGGTCGCCGCGACTGGCCGGTTCAGGCGGCCGAGAAGATAGGCTGCGCCCGCCTCGTGAATACGCTGGCTCACCGCGAGCTCGAACTGGTCGAGGTCGAGGAGGACGCGGTGCGGCCGCGCCTGTTCTGCCGCACCGTGCACGAAGAGAGTCACGGCACCTTCCCCGGTTTCAACCGCGCGCGGTCGGCAGTGATCGAGGCGGCCATCCTGGTGAGCCGGCTGCACATGCTGCCGATAGACAAGATCGACGCCGAACTGGCTTACCTCAAGATCGCCATCGACAAGACCGCCGGCCCGGCCGAACTCGAAGCCTGGGGCTGGCTGGTCGAACGCATCGACGCGCACCGCGCCGGAGCGCAGGCGTGATCCGCACGCTGGCCAGCGTGCGCGACCTCGACGAGGCGCGCATCGTGTTCGACGCCGGGGTCGACCTGATAGACCTGAAGCAGCCGGCCGACGGCGCGCTCGGCGCGCTGCCGCCGGCGGTGATCCGCGACGTCGTCGCCTTCGTCGCCGGACGTGTGCTCACCAGCGCCACCGCCGGCAATATCCAACCGGATGCGCAGGCCGTTCAGGCCGCGATGGCGCTCATTGCCGCGACCGGTGTCGACTATGTGAAGGCGGGCCTGTTCCCTGCGGGCTGGCAGCAGGGCGGTCGCGATTACGCGGCGGTGCATGCCTGCCTCAGCGGTCTGACGCCGCTGGCGGGAACGCGGCGCATCGCGGTCATGTTCGCCGATCTCGCACCGCCGCTGGATCTGGTCGATGCGGTGGCCGATGCCGGTTTCGACGGCGTCATGGTCGATACCGCGCTGAAGACCGGCCACAGCCTGCCAGATGTCGCCGGCAGCGATTGGCTCGCCGCCTTCGTCGGGCGCGCCCGAGCGCGCGGGCTGCTGTGCGGGCTGGCGGGTTCGTTGCGGGTTGGTCATATCGCATCGTTGGCGCGACTCGCCCCGGACTATCTCGGTTTCCGCGGTGCGCTTTGCGCGGGGCAGGCGAGGGCGCAGGCGCTGGATGCTCGTGCGGTCATTGGCGTGCGCCAGGCGTTGGCGGACGCGCAGTACCTGGCAGCCTGAACGCCTGAACGCCGGACCGGCGTTCGCGACCGGTCTGCGTTGCCGGATGATGTCGGAATCACTCAGTGCGTTTCTGAACTCCTTGTGAGGGAGCTCGGCCCTGCATGGCCGACCCGTGTCGCCGGAGCGACGCAGTGCGTCGCTTTTATCCGGCGACACCCCACTGCGCGCATTTGCGTTCTATGGTTTTGCGGGATACGCCGAGCTGGCGGGCGGCTTCGGATTTGTTGCCGCTGCAGGCGGCCAGCACGTCGAGGATGTGCTTGCGCTCGACGTCTTCCAGCGCGGCAGCCGGTTCTGCTGAGCGCGGCGGGGTGAGGGTGCCGAAGGCGTCGGTGGGGAAGTAGCCAAGGATGAGGGCACGTTCGACCAGGTTGCGCAGTTCGCGGATATTGCCCGGCCAGTCGTGGGTCGCCATGCGGGCGATGGTGTCGCGGTCGAGCGGGATGGGCGCCACCCCCAGTCGTGACGACAGCTGGGCCATGAAGTGGGCGACCAGCAGTTTCACGTCCTCGCGCCGCTCGCGCAACGGCGGGATGGTGATGCGCACGACGTCGAGGCGGTAGAACAGATCCTGGCGGAAGCGGCCGGCGCGTACCTCGGTCGCGAGGTCACGGTTGGTCGCGGCGACGACGCGGATGTCCACCGGCACTTCGCGCGTGGAACCGACCGGGCGGATCATGCGGTCTTCGAGCACGCGCAGCAGCTTGGTCTGCATTGCCGCCGGCAGTTCGGAAATCTCGTCGAGGAAGAGGGTGCCGCCCTGGGCGTAGAACAGCAGGCCCGGGTTGTTGTCCTGGGCGCCGGTGAAGGCGCCCTTCACGTGGCCGAACAGCTCGGACTCGATCAGCTCGGCGCTGATCGCGCCGCAGTTGACCGGCACGAAGGGTGCAGCGGCGCGGGGGCTCATCTGGTGCAGTGCGCGTGCGGCGACCTCCTTGCCGACGCCGGATTCGCCGGTCAGCAATACCGTGCTGGGCATCGCGGCGGCGCGGCGCAGCACGCTGGCCAGTTCGCGTACCGGCTGCGATTCGCCCACCATGCCCTCGACGCCCTCCGTCTGGCGCGCGATCTCGCGGCGCAGCACATAGTTTTCGCGCAGCAGGCCGGCGCGGTCGAAACAGCGGTCGACCGCATTCATCATCTGGTCGATGCGGAAGGGCTTGAGGATGAAATCCGAGGCGCCGGCGCGCAGCGCGTTGATCGCGGTTTCGATGTCGGCAAAGGCGGTGATCAGGATGACATCGCACTGCTGGCCCTGTTCGCGCAGCTCGTTGAGCCACTCCAGGCCGCTGCGACCGGGCAGCGAAATGTCGAGGATGATGAGGTCGAAGTGCAGCCGGGCGAACAGCTGCTGCGCGTGTTCGACGCTGCCTGCCGTCTCGACCAGCCCGCAGCGCGAACCGAGCGCGCGGCTGATGAAGCTGCGCATGCCCTCTTCGTCATCGACGACGAGTACCGAGTACTGCTGCCAGTCGCGCTCGCCGTCACGGGCGGCGGCCGAGGGCGCACGTGCTGCGTTCATGCCGATGGCTGTACCACGATGAGGATGTTGCACGGCGCTTCCTCGACCAACGAGGCGCCGACCGAGCCCTTCCACCAGCGCTCCAGACGCGAGGCATGGTGGGTGTGGCCGATCACGATCAGGTCGATGCGCAGTTCGTGCGCGAGGCGGCTGATTTCACGCACGGCGTCGCCGGTGACGAGATGACCTTCGGCAGTGACGCCGCGCGCTTTCAGCTGGTCCAGGCCTTCCTTCAGCACGTCGGCGAAACGCTCGTTTTCTTCCTCCTGCGGCACGTCGGCGACGAAGCCTTCGGCGACGAACAGCGTCGCGGCGATCGGCGCGACGGCCAGCAGGTGTATTTCGGCGTGCAGCAGATCGTTGATGTCGGCGCATTCGAGCAGTGCGCGGCGACCCGATTCGGAACCGTCGTAGGCGAGCAATACCTTGCTGTACATGAACGTTCTCCTGCTGTGTCGAAAGTCGATGCCTACCAGAGCTTCCACCAGGGGTCGTCCTCACCCGGCCGCTTGAAGCCGCGCGCGAGGAAGTCGCTCTGCGGGAAGTTCTTCATCATGACGCGCTGGGCGTCGTCGCGCAGGTCTGTCAGGCCCAGCGATTCGTAGGCCACCATCAGGATATACAGTGCTTCTTCGACCGCCGGCGACTGCTGATAGTTGCTGACCGCGAACTGCGCGCGGTTGGCCGCAGCAAGGTAGGCGCCGCGCTTGATGTAGTAGCGCGCCACGTGCACTTCGTGCGCCGCCAGCGAATTGACCAGGTAGTTCATGCGGATGGTCGCATCCGGCGTGTACTTGCTTTCCGGATAGCGTGTCACCAGTTCCTTCAACGCATCGAAGGAATCGCGCAGGCCCTTGGGGTCGCGCTCGGTCATGTCCTGGCGCGACAGCACGCTCATCACGCCGAGGTCTTCGTTGAAGTGAACAAGGCCGCGCAGGTAGTACACGTAGTCGACGTTCGGGTGGTTCGGATGCAGCCGGATGAAGCGGTCGCAGGCGGCGACGGCCTGTACGCGCTCGCCCTGGCGGTAATAGGCATAGGCAACTTCGATCTGCGCCTGCTGCGCATAGCGGCCGTACGGGAATTTGGCTTCCAGCTTCTCGTACAGCTTGATCGCCTGTTCGTACGAGCCTTCGCCCATCAACTCCTTCGCCTCGGTGTAGAGGCGCTGGGCGGACCAGTTGGCGGTTTCGTCGATCTTATCGGGAAGGAGCCCGCACCCGGCGGCCAGAGCCACCCACAGTATCGCTACACTACGCCACATGACCGCTTTGACCCTGGAAGATACGCAAGACGACGATTATATCGCCGAGCAGCCCGCGAACCGGCCTCAAGTCCCGATATGCGCGACGGTGCCGGCTGGCGTGGTCGGCGACCGGCTGGACGCCGTGCTCGCCCGGGTCTGGCCGCAGTATTCGCGCAGCCGCCTGCAGGGCTGGTTGCGCGAGGGCCGGGTGCGGGTGGACGGGAAGACCTGCAACGACGCGCGTCGACGCACCTTCACCGGCGAACGACTCGAACTGGACCCCGGCAGTCTGCCGGCGGACACCGTGCACGCGCCCCAGGACATTCCGCTCGACGTGGTGTTCGAGGACGACACGCTGCTGGTGATCAACAAACCGGCCGGCATGGTGGTGCATCCGGGCAATGGCGTGCCGGATGGCACGCTGCTCAACGCGCTGCTGCATCGCGTGCCCGGCCTGGCGCAGGTGCCGCGCGCCGGCATCGTGCACCGGCTGGACCGCGACACCACCGGCCTGCTGGTGGTTGCCCGCACGCTGGAAGCGCAGACCGACCTGGTGCGCCAGCTGCAGGCGCGTACCGTGTCGCGCCGCTATGTCGCGGTGGTGGCCGGCGACCTGAGGACGGACGGTACGGTCGATGCCGCCATCGGCCGGCATCCGGTACAGCGCACCCGCATGGCCGTGGTGCAGGCGGGCGGCAAACCAGCGCGTACCCACTATTTCGTGCGCGAACCGCTGCAGGGCGCGACGCTGATCGAGTGCCGGCTGGAAACGGGGCGCACGCACCAGATACGTGTACATATGGCGCACATCGGTCACTCGCTGCTCGGCGACGAGGTCTATGCGCCGCGCAACGTGGCTGAACGCTTCTCGCGCCAGGCGTTGCATGCCTGGCGGCTCGGACTCATCCATCCGAAGAGCGGCAACGAAGTCGAGTGGGAAGTGCCGCTGCCGGCCGATATGGAAGGCCTGATCACCGGGCTGAGGATAGCCACGTGAGCAGGCCGGCCGCGCTGCCGTTGATCCTGCCCGACTGGCCGGCGCCGCCGTCGGTGCGCGCCTGTGTCACGACCAAGCTGGGCGGCGTCAGCGCGCCGCCTTTCGGGCCGTTCAATCCGGCGACCCATGTCGGCGACGACCCGCAGGCGGTGGCCGCCAATCGTGCGCTGCTGCATGCGCACCTGCCGGCCGAGCCGCTGTGGCTGGATCAGGTTCACGGCGTGGAGGTGCTGGACGCCGACCGTCAGCGCTGCGGTACCGGTGACGCCTCGGTCGCGCACCGGCCGAACCGCGTCTGCGCGGTGATGACTGCCGATTGTCTGCCGGTACTGTTCTGCAACCGCCAGGGCAGCGTGGTGGCAGCGGCGCACGCGGGCTGGCGCGGCTTGGCTGCAGGCGTGCTGACACGTACGGTCGAGCGGATGGGCTGCGCGCCGGCCGACCTGATCGCCTGGTTGGGCCCGGCCATCGGTCCCGACGCTTTCGAGGTCGGGCCGGAGGTGCGCGCCGCATTCGTCGAACGGCTGCGCGGCGCGGCGCGCGCATTTCGCCCCGGTTCGGGCGATCGACTGTACGCCGACATCTACGCGCTGGCGCGGCTGGAGCTGGAAGCGGCGGGCGTGCAGGCCGTGTACGGCGGCGGGCTGTGCACCGTGAGCCAGCGCGAACTTTTCCATTCCTACCGGCGCGACGGCCGTTGCGGACGCATGGCCAGCCTGATCTGGATCGCAGATCGTGCGACCCCGTTCGCCGCGGAACCGTCGTATCAAGGATAATAAGAGACCGTTTTCAGTTTCGAATCCCCCATGTCTGTCCTTGCCTGGATCGTGCTTGCCTCTTTCGTCGGCGGTGCGATCAGCGTCTGTGCCGCCGCGCTGTTCGGCATGGCCGTCAATCTTCAGCGCATTCCGATGCTCATCAGTTACTCGGTCGGCGCGCTGCTTGGCGCCGCTCTGCTCGGCGTGCTGCCGCAGGCGATCGAGGAAGTCGGAAGCGTAGAACTGGCCACCAGTCTGCTTCTGGCGGGCATCCTCGGTTTCTTCCTGCTGGAGAAATTGGTGCTGTGGCGGCACTGTCACGAGGTCAGTTGCGAGGCGCACGATCCGGCGGAACTGGCGCAGCACGCAGGGCACGACCACGCTCACCACGACCACGCCGCGCTGACACACCACGATCACGCTCATGGCGGCGACGGCGCGCGCGCAGCTTCGCTCATCCTGATCGGCGACGCCTTCCATAACTTCGTCGATGGTGTGCTGATTGCCGCCGCCTTCTCGCAGAGCATTCCGCTGGGCATCGTCACCGCGACCGCCATCGTCGCGCACGAAATTCCACAGGAGGTGGGCGATTACCTGGTGCTGCTGCATTCGGGCATGAGCCGCATGCGCGCGCTGGCTTTCAACCTGTTGTCCAGCATGGCGACCCTGGTCGGCGCAGTCGGCGCCTACTTCGCGCTGTCGCTGGTGAGCGGCGCCGTGCCCTATCTTTTGTGCATTGCGGCGGCCAGCATGATCTACGTCGCGGTGGCCGATCTGATTCCCGGTCTGCACAAACGTGCCGAGATCGGCGCCACCATCCAGCAGGTGCTACTGATTTCGCTGGGCGTCGGCAGCATCGTGCTGATCCACCACTTCGTCGACGGTTTCGCCCATCACTGATCCGTCCTCCTCCGGTTGCGGCCGCCGCGCGGCCGCGCGCCGCCTCGCCGGCGTGCCGAAAATCCACAGGAACAGCGCCAGCGGCGCGACGCCGTAAAAAAGCACGGTGAGCACGGCGGCGACGATGCTGTGCTCTGTCACGGCCATCATCAGCACCACGTACAGCCACGCAATCGCAATGATGTACATGCGGGTAATCCTTTCCTGCAGCGCGTTTCGTTGGCCCGCGCCGGGTTCGGACGGGCGGGATTGACAGCTATTTTGTGCGATGCAACAATCCAGTCGTGTTGCGTGTGCCGGGTGGCCGCACCCACCGCGCGCACGTCCGTCGGCATGCGCTGTTATGCTCGCCTGGCGCGATTGCGACCGGCACGATAGACGCAGATTCCCGACGACGCCATCGCGTTGCATCTGAATAAGAACGACTGGGGTTTGGTTTGATGAGCAGTGACTCGGCAGCACCCGGAAAGTCCGTCCCGCCTCGCAACGAGGCCGTGCAGCCCGACTGGACGGCCATCATGGCCGCGATGGGCAAGAACTTCAGCGAATTCATGACGCGCCAGCAGAGCACGCTGGCCGCACACACACCGCTCAACGGCAGTGCCTTCCCGGCACCCGAAGCCGCCCGTTTATCCGAACTTCATCAGCAGTGGCTGGAAAGCCAGCACCGGCTCTGGCAGGCCTTCTCCCAGCGCAAGCCGGACGACGGACCGGCGCCGGCCGTGGTACAGCCCGAACCCACAGACCGCCGTTTCCGCGCGCCCGAGTGGACCAAGAGCCCCTATTACGACTATCTGCGTCAGGCCTACCTGCTGAACGCGCAGTTCATGCGCGCCTGCGTCGAAGCGACGCCGGTGGCCGACGGGCGTGCGAAGGATCGCATGCGCTATCTGTCGAAACAGATGATCGAGGCGATGTCGCCGGCCAATTTCGCCGCGACCAACCCGGAATTCGTCGAAACCGCGCTGCGCACCGAGGGTGAAAGCATCCGTCGCGGTCTGGAGAACCTGCTGCGCGACCTGCAGCAGGGCCACATTTCGATGTCGGCGCCCGGTGCCTTTGAAGTGGGCAGGAACCTTGCCGTGACCGAAGGTTCGGTGGTGTTCGAGAACGAACTGATACAGCTTATCCAGTACGCGCCGACGACCGACAAGGTGCACGCCAAGCCGCTGCTGATCGTGCCGCCCTGCATCAACAAGTACTACCTGATGGACCTGCAGCCGGAGAACTCGCTGGTGCGTTTCCTGGTGGAGCAGGGCATCACCGTGTTCCTGATTTCCTGGCGCAATCCCGATCAGACGCTGGCCCAGCTGACCTGGGACGACTACCTGCGCCTCGGGCCGCTGACCGCGCTCGACGTGGTGCGCGACATCAGCGGAGATGCGCAGCCGAACACCATGGGTTTCTGCGTCGGCGGCACGATACTGGCGTCGGCGCTGGCGGTCGCCTGCGGTCGTGGCGAAAAGCCTGCTGCAAGCATGACCTTGCTGACCACGCTGCTCGATTTTTCGGATGCCGGCGAGATCGGCTGCCTGGTCGATGAAGGCATGGTGGCGGCGCGCGAGCACACGATAGGGCGCGGCGGACTGCTGCCGGGTCGCGAACTGGCGCAGACCTTCAGCAGCCTGCGTCCGAACGACCTGATCTGGAACTACGTGGTCGGCAACTACCTGAAGGGCGAAACGCCGCCGGCCTTCGACATCCTGCACTGGAACTGCGACAGCACGAACCTGCCCGGCCCCTTCCTCGCCTGGTACTTGCGCAACCTCTACCTCGAAAACAGTCTGCGCGTGCCGGGTAAACTCGAAATGCTGGGCGTCAAGGCGGATCTGGGCAAGGTGGACATTCCGGCCTACCTGCTGGCCACGTCGGAAGACCACATCGTGCCGTGGACCGGTGCCTATCTGGTGCGCAAGCTGCTCGGTGGTGACACCACCTTCGTACTGGGCGCCAGCGGCCACGTGGCGGGCGTGATCAATCCGGCCTCGAAGGACAAGCGCTCGCATTGGGTTGGCGGCAACGAATCGACCGCCGAGGAATGGCGGGCCAACGCCGGCGAACAGCCGGGCAGCTGGTGGAAGCATTACATCAAGTGGCTGACTGCCAAGTCAGGCAAGAAGGTCGCGCCCCCGTCACGAGCGGGCAACGCGCAATACAAGGTGATCGAGCCCGCACCCGGGCGCTATGTGAAAGGCAGCGCAACGAACTGAACGCATGGCAGCCTCATGAGGGGGGCTGCGGAAGACACACCCTCGACTAATAAAAGGAGACAAGGAAATGACGCGAGTCGCACTGGTAACAGGCGGTATGGGAGGACTGGGTGAAGCGATCTGCATCAAGCTCGCGGCACTGGGTTTCCGCGTGGTGACCACACACAGTCCTGGCAATACGAAGGCAGCCGAATGGCTGCAGACCATGAACAACATGGGCTACGGCTTCAAGGCCTACCCGTGCGACGTGTCGGATTTCGACTCCTGCAAGGCGTGTGTCGAAACGGTGGTGAAGGAAGTCGGTCCGGTTGATGTGCTGGTGAATAACGCCGGCATCACCCGTGACATGACCTTCAAGAAGATGACGAAGGCGGACTGGGACGTGGTGATGAGCACCAACCTCGACTCCTGCTTCAACATGACCAAGCAGGTCATCGATGGCATGACTGAGCGCAAGTGGGGCCGCGTCATCAACGTGTCTTCGGTGAATGGCTCGAAGGGTGCGTTCGGCCAGACCAATTACTCGGCCGCCAAGGCCGGCATGCACGGCTTCACCAAGGCGCTGGCGCTGGAAGTGGCGCGCGCCGGTGTCACCGTGAATACGATTTCGCCGGGCTATATCGGTACCAAGATGGTGACCGCGATCCCGCAGGACATCCTCGACTCGAAGATCCTGCCGCAGATCCCGGTATCGCGTCTGGGCAAGCCGGAAGAGATTGCAGGCCTGGTGGCCTATCTGGCGTCGGACGAAGCGGCTTTCGTCACCGGCGCCAACATTGCAATCAACGGCGGTCAGCACATGTCCTGACCGCCTGCGCGGAGGTCCGCGCACGCCTTCCACCTCGTCCGGCGGGGGTGGAAGGTTTTTCACGCAGCTGGCTGGGAGAGAAGTCATGACGAAACGAGTTGCCCTGGTTACCGGGGGTATGGGCGGTCTGGGTACCGCAATCTGCAAGGCACTGGCCAAGGACGGCTACACCGTCGTGGCGAACTGTCTGCCCGCGTTCCCCCAAAAGGACGAATGGCTGGCCAAGATGCAGGCCGAAGGCTTTGAAATGAAAGCCGCCGAGGGCGACGTGTCCGACTACGATTCCTGCAAGTCGATGATCGACAAGGTCGAGCAGGACATCGGCCCGGTCGACGTGGTCGTGAACAACGCGGGCATCACCCGTGACAAGTTTTTCTCCAAGATGGACAAGGCCCAGTGGGATGCGGTGCTGACCACCAACCTCGACAGCCTGTTCAACGTGACGCACCACGTCGCCGGCAAGATGGCCGAACGCGGCTGGGGTCGCATCATCAACATTTCGTCGGTCAATGGCGTCAAGGGTCAGGCCGGCCAGACCAACTACTCGGCTGCCAAGGCTGGCGTGGTCGGCTTCACCAAGGCGCTGGCCGCCGAAATGGCCGCCAAGGGCGTCACCGTCAATGCGATCGCTCCTGGCTATATCGGCACCGACATGGTGATGGCGATCCGCGAGGACATCCGTCAGGGCATCATTGACTCGGTGCCGATGAAGCGTCTGGGCAAGCCGGAAGAGATCGGTGCTGCGGTGTCCTACCTCGCCTCCGACATGGCGGGTTACGTGACCGGTGCAACGCTGAACATCAACGGCGGTCTGTACTACCAGTAATTGCGGTAAAGACGGGTTTGTGACGCATCGAAAGGCCTTATGCGGCACTGCCGCATAAGGCCTTTGCTTGCTGTATGATCAAAACAGAGTGGGCGGAAACACCGCCCCGGGGTAGTTCAAACGAGCGAGGACACCACACAATGAGCGCTTCCGAAAGCCGCGAGGGGACAGGTTCCACCAACAGGCTGATCAAGAAATATCCCAACCGCCGGCTTTACGACACCCGCACGAGTTCCTACATCACGCTGTCCGACGTGAAGGAACTGGTTCTCGAGAATGCCGAGTTCCAGGTTGTCGATGCAAAGACGGGCGAAGACCTCACCCGCAGCATCCTGCTGCAGATCATCATCGAGGAAGAAAGCGAAGGCGTGCCGATGTTCACGTCCGACCTGCTGTCGCAGATGATCCGCTTCTACGGCAACGCGATGCAGGGCATGATGGGCAAGTACCTCGAAGGCAACATCAAGGCCTTCACCGACGTGCAGAGCAAGCTCCAGGACCAGGCGCGCGCGATCTACGGCGACAACAACGCGATGAGCAAGGACCTCTGGGCGCAGTTCCTGAACTTCCAGGGCCCGGCCATGCAGAGCATGATGGGTGCCTATATGGAGCAGAGCAAACGCATGTTCGTGCAGATGCAGGAGCAGATCGAGCAGCAGACCCGCTCGATGATGTCCGGTTTCAAGTTTCCCGGCTTCGGACCGGGGGGCGATAAAGGCCCGCAAAACAAGTAAACTGCAGGGTTTTGCGGCGGAGACGCGGCGTGACCCGTACTTCTGAATCTGGCAACACCACAAAGCCGACCCCCAAGGTCGGCTTCGTTTCTCTCGGCTGTCCGAAGGCGACTTCGGACTCCGAGTCCATCCTGACCCGCCTGCGCTCCGAAGGCTACGACATCGTGCCGACCTACGACGATGCCGATGTCGTGGTCGTCAACACCTGTGGCTTCATCGATGCCGCGGTCGAGGAATCGCTCGACGCGATCGGCGAGGCGCTGGCCGAGAACGGCAAGGTGATCGTGACCGGCTGTATGGGCGCGGAGGGGCCGAAGCGCCAGCAGGTGCTGTCCGCTCATCCGCAGGTGCTGGCGGTGACCGGTCCGCACGCGACCGAAGAGGTGATGGACGCCGTCCATCGCCACCTGCCCAAGCCGCACGATCCCTTTTCCGACCTGGTGCCGCCGCAGGGCATACGGCTCACGCCGTCGCACTACGCCTACCTGAAGATTTCCGAAGGCTGCAATCACCGCTGCAGTTTCTGCATCATCCCGTCGATGCGTGGCGATCTGGTGAGCCGGCCGATCGGCGACGTGATGCGCGAAGCCGAGGCGCTGCGCGACGCCGGTGTGCGCGAACTGCTCATCGTGTCGCAGGACACCAGCGCCTACGGCGTCGATGTGAAGTACCGCACCGGCTTCTGGGGCGGCAAGCCGCTGCGCACCAAGCTGTACGACCTGGCGAGCGCGCTGGGCGAGCTGGATATGTGGGTGCGCATGCATTACGTGTATCCGTATCCACATGTCGACGACATCATCCCGCTGATGGCCGAGGGCAAGATCCTGCCCTACCTCGACGTGCCCTTCCAGCACGCCAGCCCGCGCGTGCTGAAGGCGATGAAGCGGCCGGCCAATGCCGAGAACAACCTCGAACGCATCCGCGCCTGGCGTTCGATCTGCCCCGACATCACGATACGCAGCACCTTCATCGCCGGCTTTCCGGGCGAGACCGAACAGGAGTTCGAGGAGCTGCTCGACTTCCTTGGTGAAGCACGGCTGGACCGCGTCGGCTGTTTCGCCTATTCGCCGGTCGATGGCGCCAGCGCCAACGACCTGCCGGGCGCGCTGCCGGAAGAGGTGCGCGAGGAGCGCCGTCAGCGCCTGATGGAATTCCAGGAAGACATTTCGACCCAGCGGCTGGAAGAGAAGATCGACCGCGAGATGATCGTGCTGGTCGATGAAGTCGACGAGGACGGCGCGGTCGCTCGCTCCGAAGGCGACGCGCCGGACATCGACGGCCTGGTGCACATCCTCGACGGTCAGGACCTCGAAGTCGGCGACTTCGTGCGTGTGCGCATCACCGATTGCGATGTGCACGACCTGTACGCCGAAGTCGTCACCGAAGGCTGACGATGAGTCGCCCGTGCGTCGGCGCAGCGTGAACGGGATCCGGAGCTGATATGGAGGACGGACGCATCGTGTCGGCACTGGCGCGGCTGCGGACAGTGGTCGGCGACAGCCATCTGCTGACCGCTGCCGCTGACCTCGCGCCGTATTGCACCGACTGGCGCGGCCGTTATCGCGGCGAAGCCCTGTGCGTCGTGCGCCCGGCAACGGTCGATGAACTGATGCAGGTGGTGCACGTCTGTCACGAGGCACAACTGCCCATGGTGCCGCAGGGCGGCAATACCGGCCTGTGCGGTGGCGCCACGCCGCATGCGGGGCGCTACGAAGTGCTGGTCACCCTGTCGCGCCTGAATCGCATCCGCGTGCTTGATCGCGATAATGCGTCGATCACCGTCGAGGCCGGCTGCACGCTGGCTGCGGTACAGGCCGCTGCGCGTGACGCCGGCCTGCTGTTTCCGCTCAGTCTGGCGTCAGAAGGCTCGTGCGAGATCGGCGGCAACCTGTCGACCAACGCTGGCGGCGTACATGTGCTGCGCCACGGCAACGCGCGCGACCAGGTACTCGGTCTCGAAGTCGTGCTGCCCGACGGTCGGCTGTGGAACGGCCTGCGTGCGCTGCGCAAGGACAATACCGGCTACGACCTCAAGCACCTGTTCATCGGCGCCGAAGGCACGCTGGGCTTCATCACCGCGGCCGTGCTGAAGCTCGCGCCGCTGCCGGTGAACACCGCGCTCGCCTGGGTGGCACTCGACGGCCCGCAGCGCGGCATCGATCTGCTGCATGTGCTGCAGGCGCAGGCAGGCGACCTACTGAACGCATTCGAACTGGTCGGTCGCGAGGCGCTGGGCATGGTGCTGAAGCACATTCCCGGAGCGCGCGATCCGTTCGCGGATGCAGCGCCCTGGTATGCGCTGGTCGAACTCGCTGGCAACGACCCGACGCTCGAAACCAAGCTTGGCGACATGCTGGCAGCGCTGCTCGAGCGCGGGATGGTGCGCGACGCGGTGATCGCGCAGGACGGCGCACAGGCGAAGGCGCTGTGGGCACTGCGCGAGAACATATCCGAGGCGCAGCGCATCGAAGGCTTCAGCGTGAAGCACGACATCAGCGTGCCTGTCGGCAGCATTCCGCATTTCATCGAGGCGGCCGGCGACAAGCTCGCCGCCGTGTTGCCAGGCGTGCGCGTGGTGGTGTTCGGCCACGCCGGCGACGGCAATCTGCACTACAACCTGTCCTTCACCGATGCCTCCGACAACGCGCGGCTGATCGCCGACGCGAAGGTGGCGAGCGAACAGGTACATGGAACGGTGATCGCACTCGGTGGATCGATCTCGGCCGAGCACGGCATCGGCCAGCTCAAGCGTGACCTGCTGGCGACGTGCAAGAGCACGGTCGAGCTGGACATGATGAGGGCGGTGAAGCGCGCATTCGATCCGTACGGCTTGATGAATCCGGGCAAGGTGCTGCCCGACGCCGGTCAGTAAGCGAAGGTCAGCGCAACTCGGTGTGATGGGTGAATGCCGATGTGATATGCGTATGTCACGAACCCGAAATGTCGATCGACGTCCGACAAAAATAATTGCGCGAGATGCTTTACAAACCCGGAACAGTGTTTATAATGCGCTCCTCTTTCGACGGGGGTATAGCTCAGCTGGGAGAGCGCTTGCATGGCATGCAAGAGGTCAGCGGTTCGATCCCGCTTACCTCCACCAAGCGAGAGAGAAGGCAGTACAAAGCAGTAAGCAGTAAAAAAGCAGCAAGCGGTAAAACTAGGTCCCCATCGTCTAGAGGCCTAGGACACTACCCTTTCACGGTAGGTACCGGGGTTCGAATCCCCGTGGGGACGCCAGCTCTTTTGCTGGCAGTGCAAGTCCGGAAGAAAAAGTGCCGGCACCAACACTGGAGTGGTAGTTCAGTTGGTTAGAATACCGGCCTGTCACGCCGGGGGTCGCGGGTTCGAGTCCCGTCCACTCCGCCAACACAAGGTGCTCCGCAGTTTCTGCGGGGTGCTCACGAAGAAGGCCGCGAAAGCGGCCTTTTTTGTTTTCTGTGCCCCACAACGGGATCGCCTTGAGGCTGAACCGCCTCAGTTCAGAAAAGCTCGATCTCGCCGCTGTTGTTGACCTCCTCAAAAACGCCCGCCTTGACCAGTGCTTCGTACGAATGCACCTGGTTACGCCCGTTGTGCTTCGCGTGATAGACCGCGCGATCTGCGCGATCCACCGATCCGCTGGCATTGTCCATCAGGCGCAGTCGTGTGAAGCCGACACTGGCGGTGACCGTGCCAACCTGAGGGAAGGCGAAACCCGAAAGCTGCTGGCGGAAGAAGTCGAAGGCAAGGTGAGCTTCGTCGTCGTGCTCGGCACGCAGCAGCACGATGAATTCCTCGCCGCCGAAGCGATACAGGTATTCGCTGTGATGGAAGGCGGTGCGCAGGATGCGTGCGACCAGCAGTAGCACCTCGTCGCCGATCAGGTGACCGAAAGTGTCGTTTACGCGCTTGAAGTGATCGACGTCGATGACGCCCAGCCACCAGTTCGGCGAGCCCTCGGCTGCATGCCCGGTGCCCGCCATCGTGTCCAGACATTTCAGGAACTGTTCGTCGAAGGTCTTGCGGTTCAGCAGGCCGGTCAGGCTGTCGCGTTCGCTGTAGTCGAGCAGGCTGATCTGGTTGCGATAGATCTTCAGCAGACCCTCCACAAGGCGCAGCTGCACCGGCAGCAGGGGCTGTTCGCTGATCAGTTCGATGATGCCGAAGCGCCGCGCGCCGGCCCACACCGGAAAGAGGTTGAGCCAGGGGCCGTCGTGGCCGTTCATCGGCAGGTCGAGCAACGGTTCGTCGCAGCCGAAGGCCTGATCGAACTGCGGGCGGGCGGACAGGGCGGGCAGCGCGTCGAGCGGCGTCCAGCTTGGATCGCCTGCACGCATGCCGCTCCCTTTGATCATGCCCGCCTGCAGCAGCAGCCGCAGATCGGATACGTCGCCGACGCAGCGATACAGATTCAGTTCGATCGGATCGAGCCAGTCGCCCAGTACCGAGACGAAGGTACTGTCGATGAGGTCGCGATCGCGGTAACCGGTCAGGTTGGCGACCGATCCTATTAGGTCAGACATGGCGGTGTGCGGGCGGGTCTTTTTGCGGGGTTCGTGTGGAGTATCGGCAGCGCGACGGGGCGACTTGAGCGCTAGAATCGGCCACAAACAGCCGAGGGCGTGCGCTTGCGCATCCCCGCGGATTCACCGCCGAGCGGTAAGCACAGGGCCCGTTGATGATCGTCCTCTCCATCCGTCGCGCCGCCTCCGCACTGGCGATGCTGCTGTGTCTGTCGGGTGCGCCGGCGCTGTACGCGGCCTGTGCGCTCGACGGCGTCATCACCGTCGGTGTCGTGCCGCAGCAGGCGGCGAGCGATCTGGCGCAAGGCTGGATTCCGCTGTTGCGCGAGGTGTCGGCCGTCAGCGGCTGCG
This sequence comes from Methyloversatilis sp. S146-33, assembly GCF_059552495.1. The sequence continues at coordinate 28,942 of NZ_JCANOT010000018.1, read as the reverse complement.
AATTCCGTTTCGCGACGGCGCCGACCATCACCGAGTTCGAGAAGCGACTGGCCCGTGGCGAGTACGCGATCGCCTATATGAACCCCTATCACTATGTGGTGTTCCATCAGGCGGCCGGCTACCTGGCGTTTGCTCGCGAGAAGGACCGCAAGCTGCGCGGGCTGATCGTCGTCCGCAACGACAGTGCCATCGCTTCGGTGCAGGAACTCGACGGCAAGGAGGTCGCCTTTCCATCGCCGGCTGCCTTCGCCGCCACCGTCATTCCGCTGGCTGAACTGAAGCGCGGCGGCATTTCGGTGAAGCCGCGTTTCGTTGCCTCGCACGATTCCGTTTACCTGAATGTTGCGCGCGGGCTGGTTATCGCCGGCGGCGGCATCGAGCGCACGCTGGAGGCCATCGACACCGGCGTGCGTGATCGTATGCGCGTCATCTGGCGTTCGGCAGAGTACCCGCCGCACGCCTTCGCCCGTCTGCCGGGTGTGCCGGAGTCGGTGGGCAGGGATTTCGTCGACGCGATACAGAAGGTCGGCAGTTCGGCGCCCGGCGCCGAACTGCTGAAGCAGATCGGCTTCAAAGGCGTCGTGAATGCGCAGGATCGGGACTGGGAGCCGATACGTGCGCTCGATATCCGGGTACTCGATGCATTGCTGGCCGAACCGGTGCGCTGATTCCTGTTGATGAAGATGCGCGCCTTCAGTCGCATGTCCTTCCGCTGGAAGGCCATTCTCGGCATCGCCCTGATCGAGGCGCTGACGCTTTCGGTGACGATATTCGGCGCGCTGGGCCAGATGGCCAGTTCGCAGGCCGATCTGATCCAGCGCAGCGCGCAGATGGCGATGTCGCTGTTTTCGGCCGCCGTGTCCGACGCGTTGATTTCGAGCGATCTGGCCAAGATCGAGGCGGTCTCGTCGGATCTGGTGTCGCGACGCGAGGCCGTGTTTGTCCGCGTGCTCGACCAGGATGGCCGCGAGGTGGCGGCCAAGGGCGACGCTGCGGCGCTGGCGCGGACCTTCAGCGCCGACAGCGATCCGCTGGCGGAAGGTTCCGACAGCTTTGCTGTCAGCGCCCCCATCATGGCCGGCAGCGCGCGCATCGGCGAGGTGCAACTGGGCATCGACAACCGTCAGGCGCGCATCGAACTGGCCGAGGCGAAGCGCCTCGCGGCCGTCGTCGCGGTCTTCGGCATGGGGCTCGCCGCGCTGTTCTCGTGGCTGCTCAGCGGCTGGCTCGCGCACGGTATCCGGCGACTGTCCGACGGCGCGCAGCGCATCGCCTCAGGCCAGCTCGACGCGCGGGTGGACGAAAGCGGCGAGCAGGAACTGCAGGTGCTGGCGCAGTCGTTCAACGGCATGGCCGTGTCGCTGCAACAGCGCGAGGACGAGCGCGAGGCGCTGTTGCTGCGCGCCGAACAGGCGGTGGCCGATGCGCGCGAAGCCAGCCGCGCCAAGAGCGCCTTCCTCGCGGCGATGAGCCACGAAATCCGCACCCCGCTGAATGGCGTGGTCGGGCTGGCGGCCATCCTGGCCGACAACGACAGCCCGCAACGGGCGCGCGAGCACAGCCGGCAGTTGCGCATCGCAGCCGGTCAGCTGCGCATGATCGTCAACGACATTCTCGACTTCTCGAAGATCGAGGCCGGCAAGCTCGACCTGGAACACATTCCATTCGCCATCGGCGACCTGCTGGAAACCTGCCACGCCTCGTTTGCCGCGCAGGCGCAGGACAAGGCGCTCGCTCTGACATTCAAGCTGGCGCCGGAAGTGCCGCCGGCGCTGTGCGGCGATCCGACGCGGCTGGCGCAGATACTGAACAACTACGTGTCGAACGCGTTGAAGTTCACCGCACACGGTCGCGTCGACGTCGAGGTCGCGTTGTGCGAACGGGCGGGTCAGCGGGTGCGCCTGCGCGTGACGGTGCGCGACACCGGTCGCGGGGTGTCGTCTGACGAGATCGACGCGCTTTTCGAGCCCTTCGTGCAGGCCGACGCATCGGTGGTGCGCAGCCACGGCGGTACCGGCCTCGGCCTGACCATTTGCAAGCGGCTGGCTGAGGCGATGGGCGGTCGTGTCGGCGGCAGTGGCGCGCCGGGCGAGGGCGCCACCTTCTGGGCCGAGGTCTGGCTCGAACAGGTGGAGGACGGTGCGCTGCCGACGGCTGCCGAGCAGATATCCGCGGTGTCGCTGGCCGATCTGCGCGTGCTTGTCGTCGATGACATCGCGGTCAACCGGACGGTGGCGGTTCATCTGGTCGAACGCGCGGGCGCGCACGCCGAGCAGGCCGTCGACGGGCGGCAGGCGCTGGAACGCGTCTGCGCCGGTGGCATCGACCTGGTGCTGATGGATATCCAGATGCCGGTGATGGACGGCAAGACTGCGACGCGCGAGATCGTCGCCCGCCTGGGCGCTGCCGCGCCGCCCGTCGTCGGCCTGACCGCGCACGCGGTGACCGAGGAGCGGGACGAGTGCCTGGCGCTGGGCATGCGTGCCTACCTGACCAAACCGGTCGACGCGCACGCCTTGCTCGGGGTACTGGCGACCACCGCCGCCGGCCGCGGCGACGTGCTGCAGACCATGACGCCGGCAACCGTCGAGCCGATCGCGGAACCGGTCACCGATGAGGCGCGACCTGCGCTCGATCTGGCCGCCGTGCGCCAGCAGTTCGATGGCGATCTCGCGCTCTACGGCGAAATCCTCGCCACCACGCTGGGCGAGGTCAGGGCGCTGCGCGACGCACTGGCGGCGCGTGTCGGCGAACCGGCTGCCGACATCGTCCGCCAGATACATGCGCTCAAGGGCGTCTGTCTGAACCTCGGTTTTGCCCGCGCCGGCGTTGAGGCGGCGCGGCTGGAACGCGCACTGCGCGGCGCCAGCCTGTCGACGGAACAGCTGCCCGACGCGTTGCGTGCATACGTCGTCGTGCTCGACGAAGCGCTGGATGCTGCCGCACGACATCTTGCAGCCGGCCCCGCGTCATAATCGCCCCGTTCACCCGCCTGGATCCGCTTGCCCATGTCGCTCAACGCCCTCTTTTCCCGTCCCGCCGTACGCAAGACCTGCATCGGCATCGTCGCCGCAACCGTGCTGTTCGGTCTGCTCGGTGCGTTTGCGGCGCCGCATCTGGTGCGTTCGCTGGCCGAGAAGCACGGTTCCGAATTCCTCGGTCGTGCGCTGACGCTGCAGGCGGTGTCGATCAACCCCTACACGCTGGAACTGACGGTGTCGGGACTGAAGTTGCTGGAGGCCAACGGCAAGGACGAGGCGGTGACGCTGGACAGCCTGACCGTCGACGTCGAGTGGGCGTCGCTGTTCAAGGGCGCACCGGTGGTGCGGGCGGTGCAGGTGGAGCGGCCCTGGCTGCGCATCGTGCGTCTCGACGAGGAAGGCCGCTTCAATTTCAGCGACGTGCTGCAGAAGATTCTCGACCAGCCGCCGAGCGAGGAGCCGGCGCGCTTCTCGATCAACAACATCGTGCTGCGCGACGGCCGCGTCGATATCGACGATCAGCCCTTCGCGCGCAAGCACGCGATCAGCGACATCCAGATCGGCCTGCCCTTCGTGTCCAACCTGCCGTCCGACGTCGAACTGTTCGTCGAGCCCTCGATCGCGGCCCGCATCAACGACGCGCCGTTTTCGATGAAGGGCAAGGTGCGGCCCTTCATCGACGAACGCGAAGCGACGATGAAGGTCGAGTTCAACGCGCTCAACCTCGCGCGCTTCGATGAGTACTCGCCGGTGCCACTGGGCTTCCGCATCAGTTCCGGCCTGCTGGACACTGACATCGAGCTGGGCTTCCGCCAGAACAAGGAGGGCGCGCCGCGCATCGTGCTGCAGGGCACTTTGGAACTGCGCGATTTCGAACTCGACAGCCGCGACGGCAGTCCGCTGTTCAAGCTGCCGGCGCTGGATGTGGTGCTGAACGAGATCCAGCCTCTGGCCGGCAAGATCGACATCGCCAGCGTCCGCATCGATCAGCCGGATTTCGAAGTGTCCCGCGCGAAGGATGGCAAGCTGAACCTGCAGGCCTTGCTGGCGCGACCGCGCCCTGCACCGAGCGCCACCGCGGCACCGGAAACGGCGCCGGCCGAGCCGGCGAAGGCACCGGAGGTGAAGGTCGGGCTGTTGGAGGTACTGCAGGCACGCGTCGCCTTCACCGACGAAATGCCGGCCAAGCCCTTCAGTTACGTGATCGAGCCGATGGATATCGTGCTGCGCGATTTCTCGCTGCAGGGCGATGCCCCGGCAACGCTGGTGATCGCCGCGCAGGCTGAGGGCAATACGCGGCTGGCGGTCGACGCAAAGCTGCGCGCGAGTGCGCCCGACATCGAGGGCGAGCTGACGGTGAGCGGCGTCGAGGTGCCGCGCTTCAGCCCCTACTTTGCCGACCTGATCAACTTCTCGGTCGATCAGGCTGACGTGCGCATCGGTACGCGCTTCGGCCTGCGACTGGCTGACGGGGCGCCGCAGGGCGAGGTGCTGGTGACCGAGGCGGGCGTGGCCCGCCTCAAGCTCACGCGTCGCGGCGAGAAGAACGCATTTGCCCAGGCCGACGACATCGTCGTGAGCCAGGCGCGCATCGACCTGTCGACGCGCAAGGTCGCGGTCGGCGCACTGGATCTGCTCAAGCCGCGTCTGCGCGCGGCGCGTCAGGCCGACGGCGACATCGATCTCGCCGGTCTGGTGCGCCCCTCGTCAGCGGCGGCGGGGCACGCCGCGCCGGCGGCGTCCGCTTCGGCATGGACCGCGCAGCTGTCGGCGCTGAACATCAAGGACGGCGCGGTCCGCTTCGAGGACCGCACGCTGACGACACCGGCCGTGGTCGAACTCGACCGGCTGTCGCTCAAGCTGGAAAACGTCGGCACCGACCTGAAGCAGAAATCGAAGCTGGACCTCGGCTTCCGTGACGCCAAGGGCGGTCTGTTCGGCGTACGCGGCGGCTTTTCGCTGTCGCCGGTACAGGCCGACCTGAAGATCGATGCGCGCCGCCTCGACCTGCTGGTCGGCCAGCCCTGGATGGCGCAGAAGCTCAACGCCGAACTGCTCGCCGGCGTGCTGAGCCTGCGCGGCGACCTCGCGCTGCAGACGCAGCCGGCAGGTGACTGGACACTGGCGTGGAAGGGTGAAACCCATGTCGAGAACGTGCACCTGACCGAAAAGGTGAACGCCTCCGACCTGCTGAAGTGGCGCTCGCTGTTCGCAGGCGGCATTGCGCTGAAGCTGGACAGCCGCAAGCCCGATCTGCTGGCCGGACTGTCGATCAACGAAGTCGCGCTGTCGGATTACTTCGCCCGCATCATCGTGTCGCCGCAGGGCCGGCTGAACCTGCAGGACGTGGTACGCAAGGACGGGGCGGCTGCGACCGCGCCGGTGGCCGCCGCGCCGGCCGCCAAGCCTGCTCCGGCACCGGCTGCCCGCCCGGCGGCGGCGCCGGCCGCCGGCAGCCAGAGCGCGGCGTTGGCACAGATGATCAATGCGGCGCGTCCGCCGATCGACGTGAAAACCATCGTGATGCAGGGCGGCCGCGTCGATTTCAGCGACTTCTTCATCAAGCCGAACTACCGTGCCCAGCTGTCCGAACTGGGCGGCCGCGTATCCGGCCTCAGCTCTGCATCCGGCACCGCCGGCGAGGTGGAACTGCGCGGCCTGGTCGAAGGTTCGGCGCCGATCGACATCACCGGCCGCATCAATCCGCTGGCCGAGGCGCTCTTCCTCGACATCAAGGCCAGTGCGCGTGGCATCGAGCTGGCGCCGCTGTCGCCCTATTCGGGCAAGTACGTCGGCTACGGCATCGAGAAGGGCAAGCTCAGCGTCAACATTGCCTACAAGATCGAGAACGACCAGCTGACTGCCCAGAACAACGTCATCCTCGATCAGCTCACCTTCGGCAACAAGGTCGACAGCCCGGACGCCATCAAGGCGCCGGTGCTGCTGGCGGTGTCGCTGCTGCAGGACCGCAACGGCGTCATCGACATCAATCTGCCGATCAGCGGTTCGCTGTCCGATCCGCAGTTCTCCATCGGCGGCATCGTCGTCAAGGTGATCGTGAACCTGATCGTCAAGGCGGTCACTTCGCCGTTCGCGCTGCTCGGTTCGCTGTTCGGCTCCGAGGCCGATCTCGATCACGTCGCCTTCGAGCCGGGTCGCGCAACGCTGACTGATACCGCGCGCAGCAAGCTCGACACGCTGGGCAAGGCGCTGACCGACCGACCGGCGCTGAAACTGGAAGTGACCGGCCGCACCGATCGCGCGACCGACATCGAAGGCTACCGCCGCGCGCTGCTGGAGCAGAAGGTGCGTGCGGTCAAGGCGGCGAAAACCAAAGCCTCGGCCGAAACGATGACGGTGTCGCCGGAGGAATATCCGGATCTGCTGAAGGCGGTCTACAAGGCGGCGGATTTCCCGAAGCCGCGCAATCTGGTTGGTCTGGCCAAGGACCTGCCGGTGCCGGAAATGGAAAAGCTCATCCTGACCAATACCGAGGTCAGCGACGAGGATCTGCGCCTGCTCGGCCTTGCGCGGGCGCAGACGGTGAAGGACTACCTGACGCGCAACGCCAAGGTCGAGGACGCGCGCCTGTTCGTGCTGGCACCCAAGGCGGGCGAGCCGGCTACCGGTGGCGACAAGCCGGCTGACGGCAAGGACGACAAGACGGCGCCGAACCGCGCCGACTTCTCGATCAAGTAGGAGGGAGGAGGGCGGCCGGCGCCACGCCCCTTCAGTCGCCGTCGGGGATGATGCGGGCGATCTGTTCGGTCGCCTCGCGCGTGCGTTCGGACAGCGTGCGCACCTCGTCGGCCACCACCGAAAAGCCGCGACCGGCGTCGCCGGCGCGTGCGGCCTCGATCGCCGCGTTCAGCGCCAGCCGGTTGGTCTGGTCGGCGATGGCGCGGATGGCGGTGACGATGGCGCGGATCTTCTGCACGTTGTCGCTGAGTTGCTCTCGCTGACGCGCTTCGACCTCCTGCAGATGGTGTTCGTTGTGCTCGGCCTCGATGCAGGTGAGCGCGCCAACCACGCGCAGCGGTGTGCCGCGGTCGTCGCGCCGGGTTCGGCCGCGGGCGCGGAACCAGCGATAGACGCCGTCCTTGCAGCGCAGCCGGTAGTCGATCGAGTAGGGCGTGTTGCCGCTGCGGTCCATCAGGTGGCGGGTGAAGGCTTCGAGCACGCCCGGCTTGTCGTCCGGGTGCAGGCGCGAGGCCCAACTGTCGAGCACGTTCGGGAATTCCTCTTCGGTTTCGAAGCCGAGCAGGCGTCGGAACTGCGTCGACCACCAGAAGGTGTTGGACGGATTGACCGGGTCGCCGGCCACCACGTCGAGGTCCCAGATGCCGTCCGACAGCATGTCGCTGGCCAGTTCGAAACGGGTGAGTGCGGCGTCGAGTTTCGCCTCGTCCTCGCGGATGCGGCTGATGTCCGTCAACGAGCCGGCGATGCGCACGATGCCCTGTTCGTCGCGCACGGTGCGGGTGCGCGACAGCAGCCAGCGGTAGCTGCCGTCCTTGTGTGCCATCCGGTAGCGCGTATCCGGCCAGTCGCCGTCGCGCCGGTCGGTCCATTGCCGCGCCAGCGCGTCGAGCGCCTGTTTGCGGTCTTCCGGATGCAGGCGCGAGGCCCAGCTGTCGAGGCGGTCCGGGAAATCGCTGTCATCGTAGCCCAACATGCTGCGCAGCCGGTCCGACCACCAGACCGGGTGTTTCAGGTCCGGCGTGCGGGCGTCGCCCAGCCGGACTTCCCACAGTCCGGCGTCGACCACGGCGGCGATCAGACTGCTGCGCGCGCTCGCTTCGCCCAGCTCCTGACGCAGCGACTGCGCGTTGTCGGCGGCCACGTCCAGCATCTGTTCCAGCTCGTGCGCGCGCGTTTCGGCGCTGCGTGCCCGGTTGCGCAGGCCGGAGAACACGCGTGACAGCGTGCCCAGCAGCTGCCGCTCATTGGCGCTGCCGCGTGGCGACGGGCAGTAGTCCTCGTCGCGCGATTCGCAGTCGGCGATGCGTTGCAGTTCGAACCAGAAATGTCGTCTGAGCAGCCAGGCCAGCATGCATCCTCCCCGTCGGTCCGGCGCACGACGCGCCGTGCAGCGGAGAGCAGATGACGTGCCATGAAGACGAGGAGCGGAAACGCTGGAATATCAGTGTCTTGTGCGAGAGCGTCTGGCGGGTGCAGCGTCCACATGCCGGACGGCGTATGACAATCGTCCGTGGCGCGGGCGCTCAACGTGGCGGCAGCAGACCGAGCAGTTCGTCGGCGTGGCGGCTCACGTCGGGTCGTTCGATCAGGTGTGCGATGCGACCTTCGGGGTCGATCAGCACGCTGATCCGCCGGTAGGCACCCAGCCAGCGGCGCAGCAGTCCGGCCGGACCGCTGCCGAGCGCGCCGTAGCGGCGGGCGATGCGCTGGCCGTCATCGACCAGCAACGGGAAATCGAGGGCGAACTTGTCGGTGAAAGCGCGGTGCGCCGCGCTGCCCTGTGCCGATACGCCGAGCACGGTGAGCCCGCGAGCGGCGAGGTCAGTCCGACCGTCGCGGATGGAGCAGGCCTGTTTCGTGCAGCCCGGCGTGTCGTCGCGCGGATAGAAATACAGCGCCAGCCAGCGGCCACGGTAATCGGCGAGACGGTGGCGGTGGCCGTGCTGGTCGAAGGCGTCGAAGTCGGGAGCGGGCTGGCCGGGCGTCATGGCGTGCGGGAACGGTCGTGGAAGAGGGGACTGTAGTCGCTTTCTAGTGGAAATCCCGACTGCGCGGCGTCAGCGCTCCGAGCAGCGCCGAGCGGTCGACCAGGCGGCGAGCGATCAGGTGGATCACCTCGCCTTCGCGCGATACCTGACCGTAGATGCCGAGCAGGGTAGCGCCCAGCACTTCGTGCCGCTGTTTCTCCTGCACGTCCTTGTGCACGATCACGTTGGCCAGCCCGGTTTCGTCTTCCACCGTGACGAACATGACGCCGCTGGCCGTGCCCGGGCGCTGGCGACAGGTGACGATGCCGGCGGCACGGGCGAGTGCGCGGTCGGGCAGACGGCGCAGTTCGGCGGCGGTGATGAAGCGCTGCGCGGCCAGTTCGCCGCGCAGCAGCGCCAGCGGATGACGGCCCAGCGTGAAACCGAGGCTGGCGTAATCGGCGACGATGTCCTCGCCTTCGTGCGGCGCCGCCAGCGCGAGCGGCGTTTCGTTCACCGGCGCGTCGCCCAGCAGTGCGTCCGGGCGCCGCACCGCCGCCTGCCAGTGTGCCTGGTGGCGGTTGCCGGCGAGCGGCTGCAGCGCTCCGCCGGCAGCGAGGCAGCGCAACTGCTGCCGGTCCAGCCGGGCGCGGCGGGCGAGGTCGTCGACATTCGCGAACGGCGCCTTTGCGCGGGCGGCGATCAGGCTTTGCATGGTGTCCTGCGACACGCCCTTGATCATGCGCAGGCCCAGCCGCACGGCAGGCCCGGATACGCGCGATGACGACGGGCGTTCGAGCACGCAGTCCCAGCCGCTCACCGTCACGTCGGCCAGATGCACCTCGACGCCGTGCGTGCGCGCGTCGGCGATCAGCTGGGCCGGCGCGTAGAAGCCCATGGGCTGGCTGTTCAGCAGGCCGCACAGAAAGGCGGCCGGGTGGTGGCACTTGAGCCAGGACGAGGCATAGACCAGCAGTGCGAAGCTGGCGGCGTGGGACTCCGGAAAACCGTAGCCGGAAAAGCCCTCGATCTGGCGGTAGATCTGTTCGGCGAATTCCGGCGTGTAGCCCTTGTTCAGCAGGCCTTCAGTCAGCTTGTGCTGGAATTTTTCCATCGTGCCGCGTTGCCGCCAGGCGGCCATCGAACGGCGCATCTGGTCGGCCTCACCCGGCGTGAAACCGGCGGCGACGACGGCCAGCTGCATCACCTGTTCCTGGAAGATGGGCACGCCCAGCGTGCGTTCGAGTACCGGGCGCAATTCGTCCGACGGGTAGTCGATCCGTTCTGGCGGCAGATGGCGGCGGGCCAGGTAGGGATGGACCATGCCGCCCTGTATCGGCCCCGGGCGCACGATGGCGACCTGGATGACCAGGTCGTAGTAACGGCGCGGCCGCAGTCGCGGCAGCATGTTCATCTGCGCCCGCGATTCGACCTGGAACACGCCGGTCGATTCGCCGCGGCACAGCATGTCGTAGGTCGCCGGGTCTTCGGGCGGAATGTCGGCGACGCTGCGGGGTATCCGTCCCGGCACTGCCGCCGGTGACGCCGGATGCGCATCGGCGTAGGCCGCCAGCGACTGCAGCGTCTTGCGTATCGCGGTCAGCATGCCGAGCGCCAGCACATCGACTTTCATCAGACCGACCGCTTCGAGGTCGTCCTTGTCCCACTGGATGACGCAGCGGTCCGGCATCCGTGCGTTTTCTATCGGCACCAGGCGCGACAGCCGGCCGCGGGCGATGACGAAGCCGCCGACGTGCTGCGACAGGTGACGCGGCGCGCCGATCAGTTCGTTCGCCAGTTCCATCAGCCGGCGTACGTGCGGCGAGGCGGGGCTGAAGCCGGCTTCGGCCATGCGGTCCTCGCGCACCTGTCGGCCGTCCCACCACATGTGGCCGCGCGTCAGGCGGTCGAGCGCGTCGTCGCTGAAGCCGAGTGCGCGGCCGACGTCGCGCAGCGCCGAGCGCGGCCGGTAGCAGGTCAGGCTGGCGGCCAGTGCGGCGCGGTCGCGGCCGTACTTGCCGTAGATGTACTGGATCACTTCCTCGCGCCGCTCGTGCTCGAAATCGACGTCGATGTCCGGCGCTTCGTTGCGCTCGCGCGAAATGAAGCGACCGAACAGCATGTTGGCCCGCCACGGGTCGACCTCGGTCACGCCGATGCAGTAGCACACCGCCGAATTGGCGGCCGAGCCGCGGCCTTGGCAGAGGATGCCGCGGCTGCGTGCCCAGGCCACGATGTCGTACACGGTCAGGAAGTAGGGTTCGTACTTGAGCTCGGCGATCAGCGCCAGTTCGTCCTCGATCTGCTGGCGCAACTTGCCCGCCTTCAGTTCGAAGGTGGCGTCGTCCAGCCTGACCACGCGACGGATCTGCGCGCAGCGCTCGACATAGCCGCGTTCGGCCAGATGACGCAGCCAGGACGCTGGCGTATGGCCGGCCGGCACGATCTCTTCCGGGTACTCGTAGCGCAGTTCGTCGAGCGAGAAGCTGCACTGCGCGGCGATGTGCACGCTCGCGGCCAGTTGTTCTGCCGGATGGATCTGCGCCAGCCGGTGCAGCAGGCGCAGGTGGCGCTCGCCGTTCGGAAACAGTCGTTCGCCGCATTCGGGCAGCGTGCAGTGCAGGCGGATGGCGGTCAGCGTGTCCTGCAGCCGGCGCCGCTTGCGCACGTGCATGTGCACATCGCCGGCGGCACACAACGGCAGGCCGCTGGCGTCGGCCGCCGCCTCCAGGGCCGCCAGCTTGGCGCAGTCGTCGGTACCCAGGTGCAGTTCCACCGCCAGCCAGGCGCGCTCACCGAAACGCGACTTCAGCCAGGCGGCGTGTGCGACCAGCATGTCGGCGTCTGCAACATCGTCGTCGGTCGGTGTCAGCAGCGCGATGCAGTCGGACAGGCCGGCGTCGAGGTCGGCCAGCGTCAGGTGGTAACGGCCCTTGTCCGCCGCCATGCGGCCGCGCGTGATCAGTTCGGCCAGATTGCCGTAACCGTTGCGGTTGCAGGCCAGCAGCACCAGCTTGGGTCCGTCGGCCAGGCGGATTTCGCTGCCGATGATCAGCGCCGGTTTCGGGTCGGGCAGGGCACGCAGTGCCACGTGGGCGCGCACGACGCCGGCCAGCGAGCATTCGTCGGTGATGGCCAGTGCCGTGTAGCCGAGCGCGGCGGCGCGCTCGGCCAGTTCCTCAGGCGACGAGGCGCCGCGCTGGAAACTGAAGTGGCTCAGGCAGTGAAGTTCGGCGTAGGGCGTGGACATGGTGTGTACTGTATTTTCGTACAGTACCTGTCGGCTGTCGACCGCACGCGCCGTGCGCGGCGCAGACCGCAGCTGCCGATGACCGGTTGTCGCCTCGATGCGGGATCGGCACCTGGGCGCGCCAGCGGTGCGGCAGGGTGATCGTGCACCGGCGTGGTGCGTGTGGCCGCGAGTTCGTCCGCCGACCGCGTTCGCGGCGCCCGCGCCAGCCGGGCCCTTGAGCGGAGCACTGCGATGACGATGGACACCGTGTGACCCGCGCACGGCAAGCATGGACCACAACTTGCTGAGGACCGGTCAACGGACTGCCGGGCACACACGTGAACAAGCGTGAGCACGCGGGAACTTCGCGTTGCAGGGGGTATCGACTCGACAACAAGTGTTGCATGTACGCATCTTGTGTCGCACGACTCGACACAGCGTCCATGCTTCGGAGCAGGATGGTGATCGCGGTGCTTATCGGGCTTTCATCGAGCCCGCGAGTGAACCAAGCTGAACATGTGGTGGTGCGGAAGGTGCGCGCAGGCCGCGGGCTTCCGGACCAACTGTTTTGAAGGTCAACGGAGACTTGGAGATCAGCATGGACATCGTCAGTCATTTCGCCGCGCGTTTCGAACGCACCCGCGAGGAAGAGCTATCGCTGGAAGAGTATCTGGCGGAGTGCAAACGTGACCCGCTGGCGTACGCCAGCGCCGCCGAACGCATGTTGAGGGCGATAGGTGAGCCGCAGACGGTGGACACCCGCAACGACCCGCGGCTGTCGCGCATCTTCGCCAACAAGGTGATCAAGATCTATCCGGCCTTCGCCGAGTTCTACGGCATGGAGGACGCGATCGAACAGGTGGTGAGCTACTTCCGTCACGCCGCACAGGGCCTGGAAGAAAAGAAGCAGATTCTCTATCTGCTGGGCCCGGTCGGCGGCGGCAAGTCGTCGATCGCCGAGCGGCTGAAGGCGCTGATGCAGGAAGTGCCCTTCTACGCGATCAAGGGTTCGCCGGTGAATGAATCGCCGCTGGGCCTGTTCGACCCGACCGAGGACGGCGCCATCCTCGAAAAGGAATATGGCATCCCGAGCCGTTACCTCAACCGCATCCTGAGTCCGTGGGCGGTCAAGCGGCTGGAGGAATTCGGCGGCGACATCCGCAAGTTCCGCGTGGTCAAGCGCTACCCCAGCGTGCTGAAGCAGGTGGGCATCGCCAAGACCGAACCGGGTGACGAGAACAATCAGGACATTTCGTCGCTGGTCGGCAAGGTCGACATCCGCAAGCTCGAAACCTATGCACAGGACGACCCGGACGCCTACAGCTTCTCCGGCGGTCTGTGCCTGGCCAACCAGGGCCTCCTTGAATTCGTCGAAATGTTCAAGGCGCCGATCAAGGTGCTGCATCCGCTGCTGACCGCGACCCAGGAAGGCAACTTCAAGGGTACCGAAGGCTTCGGCGCGATCCCGTTCGACGGCGTCGTGCTGGCGCACTCGAACGAGAGCGAGTGGAAGGCCTTCCGCAACAACAAGAACAACGAAGCCTTCCTCGACCGCATCTACATCGTCAAGGTGCCGTACTGCCTGCGCGTGTCCGAGGAAGTGAAGATCTACGAAAAGCTGCTGCGCGGCTCGTCGCTGGCCGAGGCCGTGTGCGCCCCGGGCACGCTGAAGATGATGGCGCAGTTCGCCGTGCTGACCCGGCTCAAGGAGCCGGAGAACTCCAGCCTCTATTCGAAGATGCAGGTGTATGACGGCGAGAACCTGAAGGACACCGATCCGCGCGCCAAGAGCTATCAGGAGTACCGCGACTACGCCGGCGTCGACGAAGGCATGAGCGGCATCTCGACCCGCTTCGCCTTCAAGATCCTGTCCAAGGTGTTCAACTTCGATTCGACCGAGGTGGCGGCCAACCCGGTGCACCTGATGTACGTACTCGAACAGCAGATCGAGCGCGAACAGTTCCCGCAGGATGTCGAGCAGAAGTACATCGCCTGCATCAAGGAACACCTGTCACCGCGCTACGCCGAATTCATCGGCAAGGAAATCCAGACCGCCTATCTGGAGAGCTACAGCGAGTACGGCCAGAACATTTTCGATCGCTACGTCACCTACGCGGACTACTGGATACAGGACCAGGAGTACCGCGATACCGATACCGGCGAAGTGTTCGACCGCGCCTCGCTGAACGCCGAACTGGAAAAGATCGAGAAGCCGGCGGGCATTTCGAACCCGAAGGATTTCCGCAACGAGATCGTGAACTTCGTGCTGCGGGCGCGTGCCAACAACGCCGGCAAGAACCCGGTGTGGACCAGTTACGAGAAGCTGCGCACGGTGATCGAGAAGAAGATGTTCTCCAACACCGAAGAGCTGCTGCCGGTGATCAGCTTCAACGCCAAGGCCAGCGCCGACGATGCCAAGAAGCACGAGGACTTCGTCAATCGCATGGTCGGCAAGGGCTACACGCCGAAGCAGGTGCGCCTGCTGTGCGAGTGGTACCTGCGCGTGCGCAAGAGTTCGTGACGGTGGCGGTGCATCGATAGACAAGACCGGGGCGACGCTGCCCCGGCGGGAAGGGGACACATCTTGCAGCAGATCATCGATCGCAGACTGGCCGGCAAGAACAAGTCCATCGGCAACCGCGAGCGCTTCCTGCGCCGCCACAAGGAGCAGATCCGCGAGGCGGTGCGGCGGGCGGTCGAGGGGCGCGGCATCCGCGACATCGCGCAGGGGGAGGACATCCACATCCCGAAGCGCGACATCAGCGAACCGGTGTTCGGCCACGGTCAGGGCGGCTCTCGTGAAATGGTGCACCCGGGCAACAAGGACTTCGTCCGTGGCGACCGCATCGAGCGGCCCAAGGGTGGTGGTGGGGGCGGCGCCGGTTCGGGCAACGCCAGCGATTCCGGCGAGGGTGAGGACGACTTCGTCTTCCACCTCACCAAGGAAGAGTTCATGCAGGTCTTCTTCGACGACCTCGCCCTGCCCAATCTGATCCGTACCACACTGGCCGAGACGCCGGAGTACAAGACGCACCGTGCCGGTTTCTCCAGCGACGGTACGCCGAACAACCTGCACGTCGTGCGCTCGATGCGCGGTGCGATCGGCCGGCGCATCGCGCTCGGCAGCGAATCGCGGCGCGAGCTGCATCGGCTCGAAGCGCTGCTCGAAGACCTGCGCGCGCAGCCGGGCACGCCGGCGCGGCTGCATGAGATCGAACAGATCGAAGCCGATATTGCCGCGCTGCGTTCGCGCATCGACCGCATTCCCTACCTCGACCCGATAGACCTGCGCTACCGCAGCCGCGTGCGCACGCCGGTGCCGACCGCGAAGGCGGTCATGTTCTGCCTGATGGACGTGTCGGGCTCGATGGACGAGGCGCGTAAGGATCTGGCCAAGCGCTTCTTCATCCTGCTCTACCTGTTCCTGACCCGGCACTACGAAAAGATCGAAATCGTGTTCATCCGCCATCACACGCAGGCGCAGGAGGTGAGCGAGCACGACTTCTTCCATGCCACCGAAACCGGTGGCACCGTGGTGTCGAGCGCGCTGGTACTGATGGAGGACATCATCCAGGCGCGCTACCCGCGGGGCGAGTGGAACATCTACGGTGCGCAGGCCAGCGATGGTGACAACTGGCACGACGACAGCCCGCGCTGCCGCGAAATCCTCGAACAGAAGATCCTGCCGCTGGTGCGCTACTTCGCCTACATCCAGGTGGTCGAGCAGGAACAGAACCTGTGGCATGAGTACTCGGACCTCGCGATGGAGAGCGAGAACTTCGCCATCCGCAAGGCGGCCGAGGTCGATCAGATCTATCCGGTGTTCCGCGACCTGTTCAAGAAGGAAGGAGCCGCGAAATGAGCGATACCTACGACCGCCGCAACAACGGTCGCGCGGCCTCGCCGGGCGAATACGGCGGACGTCGTCATCCGGCGCCGC
Organism: Methyloversatilis sp. S146-33; assembly: GCF_059552495.1. Next base: position 13,120 of record NZ_JCANOT010000018.1, on the reverse strand, counting down.
TGAGCGCACCGCTGCCGTTGAAGGAACGTCCGACCGCCCGGTTGCCGGCGCCCAGCGACTGGACCTTCGAGCTGATCGAGCAGTACCACGACGTGATCCGCGCCACCGCGCAGCGCTTCGGGCTCGACACCTATCCGAACCAGCTGGAAATCATCACCGCCGAACAGATGATGGACGCCTACGCCAGCGTCGGCATGCCGGTGAACTACCGGCACTGGAGCTACGGCAAGGAATTCATCAGCACCGAGAAGAACTACCGGCGCGGCCAGATGGGCCTGGCCTACGAAATCGTGATCAACAGCAACCCCTGCATCAGCTACCTGATGGAGGAGAACACGATGGCGATGCAGGCGCTGGTGATCGCGCACGCCGCCTACGGCCACAACAGCTTCTTCAAGGGCAACTACCTGTTCCGGATGTGGACCGACGCGTCGTCCATCATCGACTACCTGGTCTATGCGAAGAACTACGTCGCCGCCTGCGAGGAGCGGCACGGCATCGACGCGGTCGAACTGCTGCTCGACAGCTGCCACGCGCTGATGAACTACGGCGTCGACCGCTACCGTCGGCCGAGCAAGCTCAGCCTGACGCAGGAACTGGCGCGCGCGAAGGACCGCGAGGCCTACGCGCAGCAGCAGGTGAACGAGATCTGGCGCACGCTGCCGCCGAAGCTGGGCCGCGACGAGGCGGAGAAGGAAGCACCGCGCTTCCCGGCCGAGCCGCAGGAAAACCTGCTCTACTTCATCGAGAAGAACGCGCCGCTGCTCGAACCGTGGCAGCGCGAAATCGTGCGCATCGTGCGCAAGGTGGCGCAGTACTTCTATCCGCAGCGCCAGACCCAGGTCATGAACGAGGGCTGGGCCACTTTCTGGCACCACCACCTGCTGAACACGATGTACGACGACGGCTTCCTCGACGACGGCATCATGATCGAGTGCCTGAAGTCGCACACCAACGTCGTCTACCAGCCGCCGGTCGGCCACCCCGCTTACAGCGGCATGAACCCGTACGCGCTGGGCTTCGCGATGTACACCGACATCAAGCGCATCTGCGAGGCGCCCACCGAGGAGGACCGCCTGTGGTTCCCGGACATGGCGGGCAGCAGCTGGCTGGAGACGCTGGACCACGCGATGCGCAACTTCAAGGACGAAAGCTTCATCGGCCAGTACCTGTCGCCGCGCGTGATGCGGGCCTTCCGCCTGTTCGCCATCACCGACGACGACACCGAGCCGACGCTGGAGGTATCGGCCATTCACGACGAGTCCGGCTACCGTAACCTCCGCGAAGCGATGTCGCGGCAGTACGATCTCGGCTCGCGCGAACCGAATATCCAGGTGTGGAGCGTGAACCTGCGTGGCGACCGTTCGCTGATGCTGCGGCACACACAGCACAACAACCGGCCGCTGCACGACGGCGCCTACGAAGTGCTGAAGCACGTTGCCCGGCTGTGGGGTTTCCCGGTGCATCTGGAAAGCGTGAATGGCCAGGGCGCGGTCGCCCGGCGCTGGACGGTGGACCCGAGCACGACTTGACCGGTGTCATGCGAACTTCGTTGCTGCGCTGATATCCTAGTTTCCATGCGTTCCGCGACCCGCCTTCTGCTGACCTTCATGCTGCTGCTGGCATTGCCCCTGCAGGGCTTTGCCGCGGCGGCGATGATCAGTTGCGCGCCGTCGCATCACGGACTGCAGACGACTGTCACCCTGCACGCTGATGCCGCTGCGCACGCGCATCACCAGGGCGGTGACCATGACCCCGTTTCGACACCTTCCCATGGCAAGCACGCGTGCAGCGCCTGTGCCGCTTGCTGCATCGGCGGCGCCTTGATGCCGTCCGCGCTGCGGCTGCCCGTCGATTTTTCGACGCACCTGCGCCCGCTGCCGGCGCGCGTGACACCTCCGGCCTTCATCACCGAAGGCACCGAACGCCCACCCAGACACGACCTCGCCTGACACCCGAAATCCGTCCACGGTGGACGGAAATCGATACACCTGTCTTTCGCGAGGTCTTCATGTTCCATCTTTCCATCCGGATGCTGCTGGCAGCAGCGTTCGTCACCACGTCCGTCTGGGCGGCCGATCCGGCGGATCCCGCCGCGCCCACGCGGTCGCTCGATCACCGCTCGGTGTTCGACACCTACCGCGCTGGCAGCGCGGGCGCTGTCGGCAACTGGCGCGAAGCCAACGACGCGGTCGGTCGCCAGGCCGGCAGCCACGCGCACGACCACGACAGCACGACGTCCGCGCCGCCTGACCCGCATGCCGGCCACGATCACGGTGCTCAAGCGACCACCGATCCGCGCGCGGGCCACCACGGACCGATGCACGGTCACATGCATGGCTCTATGCACGACGCGCATGCGCCTGAACACCAGAGCGGCGGTGCTGCGGCCGCGTCGCCTGGGCCGCACGCCGGCCACGATCACGGCGCTGCCGGCGGTGACGCGAAGCCGCATCACTGTCCGCACCACGCCGCTCACCACGCGTCGATGCACGAGCAGATGCACGGCCGGATGCATGACGCGCATCCGTCAGGACACCAGCACGGCGGCGATTCCGCGGCGATGAAGTCGGACCACGGACACCGCTGCCATCACGACAGCAAGGAGGGCGGCGATGCGCACAAGCACTGATAGTGGCCGGTTCAGGCTCGTGCCGCTGGCGGCGGCGCTTGCGCTGCTGGCCGGTTGCGCGAGCTTCAGCCCGGACGGCGGTTTCGGCACGGTCGAACAGACCGCGCGCGACAAGCTGGGCAAGGAGGTCAGATGGGCGCGCAGCGACGAGGACCGCAAGGCGGTCGCCGACCGCGTTGCGGAACTGCTGGCGCAACCGCTGTCGGCCGACGACGCCGTACAGATCGCGCTGCTGAACAATCGCGGCCTGCAGGCAGGTTTCCACGAACTGGGCATCCGCGAGGCCGAAGTGGTGCGCGCAGGCCGCCTGCCCAATCCGACCTTCTCGATGTTTCACGCCAGCAAGAAAGAAGACGGCGTGCGCGACTACAAGATCGAGCAGGCGCTGACCTTCAACATCTTTTCGCTGCTGACGATGCCGCAGGCGATCCAGGTGAATCGCCGCGTCTTCGAACAGTCGCAACGGGCGGTATCGTTGCAGGTGCTGCGGCTGGCGGCCGACGTGCGCCGCGCCTGGGTGCAGGCGGTGGCCGCCGGCGAGACGCTGCGCTACATGGAACAGGTGATGGAGGCGGCCGACGCTGGCGCCGAACTGGCCCGGCGCATGCGCGCCGCCGGCAACTACAGCGCGCTGGCCCAGGCACGCGAACAGGGCTTTCACGCCGACGCGGCACTGAATCTGGCGCGCGCACAGCAGGCGCATACCGCTGCGCGTGAACGGCTGACCCGGCTGATGGGCCTGTGGGGCGAGCAGACCGCTTTCCGCTTGCCTGACCGTCTGCCCGAACTGCCGGCGGCGGCGCTCGACGCGCCCGACATCGAGCGCCAGGCGATGAGTTCGCGCATCGATCTGCAGATCGCGAAGCTCGACGCTGAAGCGACCGCGCGCAACCTCGGGCTGACGAAGACGACGCGTTTCATCGACGTGCTCGAGGTCGGCCCGGCGCGCGTGCTCGAAGGGCGGCGCAGCGAGTCCTACAAGAAGGGCTACGAAATCAGTTTCGAACTGCCGCTGTTCGACTGGGGCGGCTCGCGCGTCGCGCGCGCCGAGGCCATCTACATGCAGTCGGTCGAACGCGCCGCCGACGCCGCGGTGAATGCCCGCTCCGAAGTGCGTGAGGCCTACGCCGGCTATCGCACCGCCTTCGACATTGCCCGTCATTACCGCGACGAGGTGGTGCCGCTCAGGAAGCGCATTTCCGACGAGAACCTGCTGCGCTACAACGGCATGCTGATCGGCGTATTCGAACTGCTGGCCGACGCGCGCGCGCAGGTGGCCGGCGTCAATGGCTATATCGAGGCGCTGCGCGACTTCTGGATCGCCCAGGCCGATCTCGACATGGCGCTGGTCGGCCGCCCCGATCTCGCTCCGCCGCCCGGCGCCGCCATTGCCACGGCAGCCGACGCGGCGCACTGAACAGGATTCCACCCATGACTTCCCGCAGAGATTTTTTCCGCAATGCAGGCGTGGCCGGTGCGGCCGTGGCCGCGGCCACGGTCAGCCGCGTCGCATTGGCCGCCATTCCCGAGCCGGTGATCGAAACCTCGCCCGACACGCGCGGCCCGTTGCTGCCGGCAAACGGACGCCCCTACAACCCTGTCGTCACGCTGAATGGCTGGACGCTGCCCTGGCGCATGAAGGACGGCGTCAAGGAATTCCACCTGGTGGCCGAGCCGGTGGTGCGCGAAATGGCGCCCGGCTTCAAGGCCCACCTGTGGGGCTATAACGGCCAGTCGCCGGGGCCCACCATCGAAGTGGTCGAGGGCGACCGCGTGCGCATCTACGTCACCAACAGGTTGCCCGAGCGCACCAGCGTGCACTGGCATGGCCAGCGCCTCCCCAACGGCATGGACGGCGTGAGCGGCCTGACCCAGCCGGCGATACCGCCCGGCAAGACCTTCGTCTATGAATTCGTCGCACGCCGCCCCGGCACCTTCATGTACCACCCGCACGCCGACGAAATGACGCAGATGGCGATGGGCATGATGGGCTTCTGGGTCACTCACCCGAAGGGCCGCCACCCGCTGATCGCGCCGGTGGACCGCGACTACGTGTTCCTGCTCAATGCCTACGACATCGACCCTGGCAGCTACACGCCGAAGACCATGACGATGCTCGACTTCAACCTGTGGTCGTGGAACAGCCGCATCTTCCCCGGCATCGCGCCGCTGGTCGCGCGCAAGAACGACCGCGTGCGCATCCGCATGGGCAACCTGACCATGACCAATCACCCGATACACATCCACGGCCACGAATTCGAGGTCACCGGCACCGACGGCGGCCCGGTGCCGAAGTCGGCGCGCTGGCCCGAGGTGACCACCGACATCGCGGTCGGTCAGATGCGGCAGATCGAGTTCATCGCCGACGAGGTGGGTGACTGGGCCTTCCATTGCCACAAAAGTCACCACACGATGAACGCGATGGGGCACGACGTGCCCAATCTGATCGGCGTCGATCATGGCGGGCTGGCCGAGCGCATATCGAAGCTCGTGCCGGGCTACATGACGATGGGCGAACGTGGCATGGGCGACATGGCCGACATGAAGATGCCGCTGCCCGAGAACACCGCGCCGATGATGACCGGCGACGGTCCTTTCGGCTCGGTCGAGATGGGCGGCATGTTCTCGGTGTTCAAGGTGAGGCGCGAACAGAAGCCGGGCGACTACACCGACCCCGGCTGGTTCCGCCATCCGCCGGGTACGGTTGCGCACGAGGTTGGCGAGGTGCCGGCAGCATCGCCGCCGCCGGCCGGCCACGACCACGGCGCCTCCAGCATGCCGCTGACCCAGCCGCAGGACATCGAAGTACAGGTGCGTAAGCCAGCCGCCGGCGCGCACGACCACCACTGAACCTCAAAACATTCAAAGGACGAACGATGAACACGATACGTCGCGCGCTGATCGGCGCGCTTGCCACCGCGGCCCTGCTGCCGCGCGCCGCCACGCTGATGGCGGCGCCGAAGCCGCTGGTCGAAGTCTGGAAGAGCCCGACCTGCGGCTGCTGCAAGGACTGGGTGGTTCATCTGGAAGCGAACGGCTTCGCGGTCAAGGTGTATGAGACTGGCAACAACGAAGCGCGCGCGCGGCTGGGCATGCCGGCGAAGTTCGCTTCCTGCCACACCGCGCGGGTCGACGGCTATCTGCTCGAAGGCCACGTACCGGCGAGCGAGGTGCACAGGATGCTGAAGGAAAAACCGAAGGCGCTCGGTCTGGCGGTACCGGCGATGCCCGTCGGCTCGCCGGGCATGGACGGCCCCGAGTACAAGGGCCGCAAGGATCCGTACGACGTGCTGCTGGTGCAGGCGGACGGCAACGCGAGCGTGTATCGCAGCTATCGCTGACGCAGCCCGGCCGGGCTTTGGTGGGAGCGAGCTTGCTCGCGATGACGGGCGGAAACGGAGTCCGAGGCCTGCAAACGTCGCATCGCGACCAGAGGTCGCTCCCACAAATGAGCGCTCCCGATTCGCCGCCGGCGCCGGGTTCTTGTGGGAGCGAGCTTGCTCGCGATTGCAGCTCGCAGCGAAGCCGCCTCAGGCCGGCGGGTAGTCCGCCTCGGCCAGTGCGCTGCGGTAAGTGTCCGCGTCGACGGTCGAGTCGATGCGCACGCGGTGGGTCGGCAGGTCGATGTCGACCTTCGCGCTGTCGTCGATGCTGGCGACCAGCGCCCTGATGCGGCCGGCGCAGTGACCGCAGGTCATGTCGGGGACGGTGAATTCGATGGTCGTGCTCATGGCGGGGCTCCGCTGTCGGGTTGGGATGGGAGGATGATGGACCTTGCCACGATGGGAAGGTCAAGCGTCCTGTCGCTTTCATTTCGTTTCGGCATCCCCGGCGTCGGCGGCTGAATTTTCCGCTTGACCTTGCCATCATGGGAAGGTCGACACTGGGTCCGTTCTCCCGATACAGGATTGTCCGATGAACACCTCCCATCTGCCCGCCGGTGCGGGCCCGCTTACCCGCTGGGAATTCGGCGTCGAAGGCATGACCTGCGCCTCCTGCTCGACCCGGGTCGAGAAGGCGCTGGCGCGCCTGCCCGGCGTCGCGTCCGCCAGCGTCAATCTCGCCACCGAGCGCGCCGCGGTTGACGCAGACGCCTCGGTCGATGCGGCCGCACTGCAGGCGGCGGTCGACAAGGCCGGCTACGTACTGAAGCCGCAGGCGCTGCGCCTGCACATCGAAGGCATGACCTGCGCCTCCTGCGTTGCACGGGTCGAGAAGGCGCTGAACAAGGTGCCTGGCGTGCTGTCGGTCAGCGTCAATCTGGCGACTGAAACCGCCGACATCGTCAGTGCCGCCGACAATCTTGGCGCGCTGCAGGCGGCGGTCGACCGCGCCGGCTATCGCGCAACGCTGCCGGCGGCCGCGCCCGAGGTCGCACCTCGCGATGCGCTGCCCGAATGGTGGCCGGTGGCGCTGGCGGTTGCGCTGTCGCTGCCGCTTGCGCTGCCCATGGTGGGCATGCTGTGGGGCGCGCACTGGATGCTGCCCGGCGGGCTGCAGTTCCTGCTTGCGACACCGGTGCAGTTCTGGCTCGGCGCGCGCTTTTACGTGGCCGGCTGGAAGGCGCTGCGCGCCGGCAGCGGAAACATGGACCTGCTGGTCGCGATCGGCACCTCCGCCGCCTGGGGGCTGAGCGTCTGGCTGTGGCTCACCGCCGCCCCGGGTGCGATGCCGCACCTGTATTTCGAGGCCTCGGCGGTGGTGATCACGCTGGTGCTGCTCGGCAAATGGCTGGAAACCCGCGCCAAGCGACAGACCACCGACGCCATCCGCGCGCTCAATGCGCTGCGTCCGGATACCGCACGGGTGCGCCGCGACGGTGTCGAGGTCGAACTGCCGCTGGCACAGGTCGCGCTCGGTGACGAGGTGGTCATCCGCCCGGGCGAGCGGGTGCCGGTCGACGGCGACATCGTCGATGGCGCCAGCCAGGTCGACGAATCGCTGATCACCGGCGAGAGCCTGCCGGTCGCCAAACAGGCGGGCGACCGTGTGACCGGCGGCGCGGTCAATGGCGAGGGACGGCTGCTCGTGCGCACCCGCGCCATCGGCGCCGAGACCGTGCTGGCGCGCATCGTGCGGCTGGTCGAGAGCGCGCAGGCGAAGAAGGCGCCGATACAGCGCCTGGTCGATCAGGTCAGCGCGGTGTTCGTGCCGGTGGTGATCGCGCTTGCCGCACTCACCTTCGGCGGCTGGATGATCGCCGGCGCCGGTGTCGAAACGGCGCTGCTGAATGCGGTCGCAGTCATGGTGATCGCCTGCCCGTGCGCGCTTGGGCTGGCCACGCCGACCGCCATCATGGTGGGCACCGGCGCCGCGGCGCGGCACGGCATTCTGATCAAGGACGCCGAGGCGCTGGAAATCGCGCACCGCGTGTCGGTGGTCGCCTTCGACAAGACCGGCACGCTGACCGAAGGCCGACCGGAACTGGTGGCGTTCGAGCCGGCGGTCGGGGCACCCGGCGAACTGCTCGCGCTGGCCGCTGCGCTGCAGGCCGGCAGCGAGCACCCGCTGGCGCGCGCAGTCAGCACGGCGGCAGTGCGCGAAGGCGTGACGGTACTGCCGGCGACCGAACTGGCGGCGGTGGCAGGGCGCGGCATCGAAGCGAATGTGGACGGCCGCGCGCTGAGGCTGGGCAGTTCGCGTTTCATGGAAGAGCTGGGCGTCGATCTGTCGCCGCTCGCGGCTCGCGCCGCGCAACTGCAGGCCGAGGGGCGCACCGTGTCCTGGCTGGCCGACGTGACGAGTGCGCCGCGCCTGATCGGACTGCTCGCTTTCGGCGACACGTTGAAGGCGTCGGCGGCCCGAGCGGTGAGCCGCCTTCAGGCAGGCGGCGTTCGTACCGTGCTGGTCAGTGGCGACAACCGGGGTGCCGCGGCTGCGGTGGCTGCGCACCTGGGCATGACCGACGTGCGCGCCGAGGTGCTGCCCGAGCACAAGGCCGAAGTCGTGGCCGAACTGAAGCAGGGTGGGGCGGTGGTGGCCATGGTCGGCGACGGCATCAACGACGCGCCTGCCCTGGCCGCCGCTGACGTCGGTATCGCCATGTCCACCGGCACCGACGTGGCGATGCACGCCGCCGGCATCACGCTGATGCAGGGCGACCCGGCGCGCGTGGCCGATGCGCTCGACATTTCGCGGCGCACCTGGGCGAAGATCCGGCAGAACCTGTTCTGGGCCTTCGCCTACAACGTGGTCGGCATTCCGCTGGCTGCCGCCGGCATGCTGAATCCGGTGATCGCCGGCGCGGCGATGGCCTTCTCCAGCTTCAGCGTGGTCAGCAACGCGCTGCTGCTGCGGCGCTGGAAACCCGAAGAGGTGCGCGATGAACATCGGTGAGGCGGCCGCACGTTCCGGCGTGTCGGCCAAGATGGTGCGGCATTACGAGTCGCTCGGCCTGCTGCCGCAGGTGGCGCGCACCGACGCCGGCTACCGGCAATACGGCGAGCGCGAGGTGCACACGCTGCGCTTCATCCGCCGCGCGCGCGACCTCGGCTTCTCGATGGCGGAAATCGCCGACCTGCTGGCGCTGTGGCAGAAGCCTGACCGCGCCAGCGGCGACGTGAAACGCATCGCTGAGGCGCACATCGCCGACCTCGACCGGCGTATCGCCGAAATGATGGCGATGAAGCGCACGCTGGCGCAGCTCGCCAGCTGCTGCCACGGCGATGGCCGACCGGACTGCCCGATACTCGACGGGCTCGCGGATACGGCGCGTTAGTCCTGGCAACGGGGCCTCATTCGACGATGGGGCCCTGGCCGCCAAAGGGCCGCCGCAGTCCGCAGGCTTCGACGCAGGGTGCTGTCGGGGTCAAGGCCCCTCCCACAGAACCCAGCCCTGGCTCCGGCCGCGAATCAGGCGTGACCCCGGTGGGAGCGGCCTGGGCCGCGACGCGGCCACTGCAGTCCGCAGGCTTCGATACAGGGTGCTGTCGGGGTCACGAGACCTCAGCGACGGAACCCGATTCAGGCTCGGGCCGTATCAGCGCCAGCAGTTCGGGCAGGCGGCGCGAGGCGGCGAGGCGGGCGTCTTCCTCGATCGCGCGGTAGAGCGCCAGTACCTGCTCCCCGGTGGCGGTCAGCCGGGCGCCGCCGCCGGCCGAGCCGCCGCGCTGCTTGGTCACCAGCGGCTCGACGAAGTCCTTGTTCATCGCGTCGACCAGCGACCAGATGCGCTGATAGCTCATGCCCAGCCGGCGACCGGTTTCGGCGAGCGAGCCGGTCGCCGCGATGCCTTCGAGCACGTCGGCCTTGCCCGGACCGATCGCCACCGCGTGCTTGATCTGCACGCGAAACCGGGTGCTGTGTTCGAGGGTGGCGGGCGCTGACTTGGTGTTCATCGCGGATCGAAGACGAAGGGAAATGCATCGAGCACGATACTCGTTATACTCATCGCGCGATATCCATACGGATATATATCGAGTCGCCCGGAGGCGCGCCGTTCATGAGAGCTGTCTGCCTGATCCAACGCATCGCGCTGCTGTGCGCACTCGCGGTTTCGATGACGGCGCCGGTGCGGAGCGCCGAGCCACCGACGGTCGCCGCGGCGTCCGACCTGAAGTTCGCGATCGACGAGGTGGCGGCCCGCTTTGAGCGCGAAACCGGCCAGCGGATGCGTCTGGTTTTCGGTTCATCCGGCAACTTCTTCTCGCAGATCCGGCAGGGCGCGCCCTTCCATCTGTTCATGTCGGCCGACGAGGATTTCGTGTTCCGGCTGGCCGATCAGGGCCTGACGCAGGACCGTGGCCGGCTCTATGCCTACGGCCGCATCGGTCTGATCGTGCCGCGCGGATCGTCGCTGAAGGCCGACGGCGAACTGCGGGATCTGGCGAAGGCGCTGCGCGACGGTCGCCTGAAGAAGTTCGCCATCGCCAACCCGGAACATGCGCCCTATGGCGCCCGGGCAAAGGAGGCGTTGCAGCACGCCGGCGTGTGGGCCGACATCGAACCGCGGCTGGTGCTGGGCGAGAACATTTCGCAGGCGGCGCAGTTCGCGACCTCGGGCGCGACCCAGGGCGGCATCATCGCGCTGTCGCTGGCGAAGGCGCCGCAGGTGAGTGCGCTCGGCGAATTCGCGCTGATCCCGGAGAACTGGCACCGCCGGCTGGCACAACGCATGGTTCTGCTGCGCGGCGCGCCGCCCGCGGCGCGCGCCTTCTACGACTATCTCGCCACGCCGGCGGCGCAGGACATCATGCGTCGTCACGGCTTCGCGATGCCCGGCGAGTGAGCGACGCTTCGGCGCCGACGCACTGAAGGAAGGACAGGTCATGGACTGGCAGGCTTTCTCGCTGTCGATCGAACTGGCGGCGGTGACGCTGCTGGTGCTGCTGCCGCCGGGCGTGCTCACGGCGCGCTGGCTTGCGCGCACGCGCTTTGCCGGCAAGGCCTGGATCGAGGCCTTCGTCGTGCTGCCGCTGGTGCTGCCGCCCACGGTGCTGGGCTACTACCTGCTGGTGTCGCTCGGCGCGGCCTCGCCGTTCGGTGCCTGGATGCTCGATACCTTCGAGGTCCGGATGACCTTCAATTTCGCCGGCCTGCTGATCGCTTCGCTGGTGTTCAACATTCCGTTCATCGTGCAGCCGGTGCAGCGTGCCTTCGAAGCGATACCGGAGAACCTCGCCGAAGCCGCCGCGGTCTGCGGGCTGAGTGGCTGGCAGACCTTCTGGCGGGTCGAACTGCCGCTGGCCTGGCCCGGCATCCTGTCCGCGATGGTGCTCACCTTCGTGCACACGCTGGGCGAGTTCGGCGTGGTGCTGATGATGGGCGGCAGCATTCCGGGCGAGACCAAGACGGTGGCGATCGCGATCTATGACCGCGTGCAGTCCTTCGACCTCGCCGGCGCCGACCGCATGGCGCTGCTGTTGCTCGCGCTGTCGCTCGGCGCGGTGGCAGCGTCCTTCTTCGCGTCGGCCAGACTGGCAGCCCGGCGATGAACGGCGATCAACGCGCTGCCCGCGCACTGCGGGTCGATATCGCCCAGACCGAGCCGATGCCGCTGCACGGTCGTTTCAACTGCGCGGCCGGCGAACTGCTGGCGCTGGTCGGCCCGTCGGGTGCCGGCAAGACGTCGATGCTGCGCGTGCTGGCCGGACTGATGCGGCCGCAGCGTGGCCGTATCGAGGTCGGCACGCAGCTGTGGAGCGACAGCGAACAGGGCGTCTTTCTGCCGCCGCAGCGTCGCCACGTCGGGCTGGTGTTCCAGAACTACGCACTGATGCCGCACCTCAGTGCGGTCGACAACGTCGCACTGGCCATGCTGAACCTGTCGCCCGGCGAGCGCGCGGCGCAGGCGCGGCGCTGGCTCGACCACGTCCACCTGTCGCGAGAACAGCAGCAGCGGCGACCCGCCGCCCTGTCCGGCGGCCAGCAGCAGCGCGTCGCGGTCGCGCGTGCGCTCGCTCGCGAACCGAAACTGCTGCTGCTCGACGAGCCGTTCTCCGCAGTCGACCAGATGAGCCGGCAGGGGCTCTACCGCCTGCTGGCCGATCTGCGCAACGATCTCGACATTCCCATCCTGTTGGTGACGCACGACCTCAACGAGGCGCGTCTGCTGGCTGACCGGCTGGTGGTGATGGACGCCGGCGCGGTGCTGCAGGAAGGGCCGCCCGAGCACATCCATCGCGCACCGCGCAACGCGCGCGTGGCCGACCTCGTCGGCATGCACAACCGGTTCCAGGGGGTCTGGGTGGGGCCGTCGGGCAGGGCGGGCTGGGGCCTGCTGAAATGGGTGTCGGCGGCGGGCGGCGAGCGCGGCGACATGCTGCTCGAAGTGCGTGACAAGGGAAAAATCAAGCCGGGCCAGCCGGTGAACTGGGTGGTGCCGGGCGACGGCATCCTGCTCGGCGCTGACGGCAGCGGGCTGGAACTGGAGGCGACGGTGAGCGAGGCTCGCCACCTTGGCGAGATCACGCTGGCGTCGCTGACGCTGGAACGGAATCCGCAGATCAGCCTGCGTATCACGCTGGCCGGACCGCAGCGTCGGCGCATCGGCAACGGCGACCGGCTGGCACTGCGCCTCGACCCCGCGCTGGTCCATGTGATGCCGCTGCACCAGAGGCCACCGGGCCTGCGTCCGGATTAGCCGGCGCGGTCCTGCCCGGTTGCCGATCGGCGCCGGGTTTTCTCTCAGGGTGGAGAGCGTTCAATCGCGATCAAGCTCGCTCCCACTGAAGCCTTGCGCGGGCGCGCAGAGGACGCTCTCTTGTGGGAGCTTCTATGTTCCACCGCAAGCGTCTTTGTGGAGTTTCGGGTCATAGTCTCCGGCATGCTTCATCAGTGAGAAGGCAACGCGCGCGAGTTTTCGGACCAGCGCAACAAGCGCCTGGGTGCGGCTGCATCCGCGCTGGAGCATGTGCTGGCCGAACGGCTGCCAGGTCAGGGATCGGCTGGGAACCATGGCGGCCTTGTCGAGCTGGCGACGCATCTCCGAATTGCACTTCTGGCTCAGCGCCAGACGTTAGATCAGGGTGCCCGATGCGCTCACGCCGA